>NZ_JBICKH010000062.1:0-28058 GCF_043103905.1 Pseudomonas sp. yb_2
GCGCAGGTAATCATGTAGGTCGTGGTGCCGTCACCGTCCAGCGCCACCAGCAGCGACAGCAAGGCCGTGCCGATGGCGATCTTGATCGGGTCGCCATTCACCCGCTTGAGAATCTTGCGGATCAGCGGGTCGAACAGGCCGGCGTCGATCATCAGGCCGAAGAACAGGATGGCGAACAGCAGCAGCGCGGCAGACGGTGCGACCATTTTCAGCCCATCGAGCATCATCTTGCCCAGGTCTGGCGCGAAACCGCCAACAAGGGCGAAAACAATCGGCACGATGGTCAGCGCGACGATCGGTGACAGGCGTTTACTCATGATCAGGTAGGTGAAGGTCACCACCATGATCAGGCCCAGAAGTGCGAGCATGGTTTGTTCTCTTGTTCTTATTGTCTATGTGGCCGCCCGACGGGTAGACGGCCCCCTTCCCCACCCGGCATCGCTTGATGCCAGGTAGGCGTTTGTGTCAATGCGGGGTGTACGGTTCGGTCGGCCGTGGCGATGAGGTTAGGCGGACCCTTCAGGCGGCGCAGCAGGGCTCCGCGTTCTCAGGCACCCTCGGACAGCGAGATCAGCACGGTGGCCACTGCGTTGCTCGCCAGGCTGAACACACGGTGTCGCATCGCATCCCGTGCATGGTTCAGTCCCCGCCCAAGCTGTGAGGGTCGGGCCGGCGCTTTTCGATCGCAAACTTCAGCAGCGCGGCACTGCGGAACAGGCCATGGGCGAACTTGCCATAGGGCAAGGTCACGAACAGTGCCATGACGGTGCCCAGGTGCACGGCCAGCAGGATCGCCATCACCCCGGTGTCACGCAGCGCCAGCAACGCCATACCGGTCGTGCTGACCAACAGCAGAAGCAGGATGAACGCTCGGTCCATGGGGCGCTGCGCGGCGTCGCCATGCTCGGGCGCGCGGCGCAGGTTCAACGCCAGCAGGCCCGCTGGCCCGACGATCAGGCCGATACCGCCGAGGGTGCCGAGGACTACCGGCAGGCTCAGCAGCGGATATGGCGCATGCAGGCCCAGCAGGTAGTGATATCCGGTGGCGACCACGGTGGCGGCAAAGCACAGCATGAAGCCGTAGAAGGTCAAGTGATGGTAGCGTCGACGCCACAGCGTGTAGCGATCGTCGGCGTTGTTGCAGCCTTGGCCATGGCCGCCATCCAGATACTTGAGCGTCAGCACTGCGCTCGCCGCCTCCGGCAGCGCACCGTTGGCCGGTTGGCGCGCTTGGGTGGGCGACACCGTGCGCCAGAAGCGCCTCAACGCCACGCCCAGCGCCACCCCGGCAGCGCTGAACACGCCACCGAACAAGAGCGCCAAGGTGTTGTGCGGGAACACAGCGTAGAAGTCTCCGGCCAGCCGCCCAGGCAGCAAAGTGCCGTTGACCTGCAAGGCCAGCAGCAAGAACAGCGACAGCGCCAGTGCCAACGCCACGGCGACGAAGGTGCCATTGCGCCGGTAGAGCTGCCCGAAACGGGCCGGCCAGGCGTACTCAGCGTAGGTCTGCCCGCGCACCTTGGCCATGGCCTGCGGCACGTTCACCGCGAACGCATGCGGTGCGGCGTACTGACAAGCGTGCAAGCAGGCGCCACAGTTGTGGCAGAGGTTGGCCAGGTAGTGGATGTCGGCCTTGCCGAAGTCGAGTCGACGGGTCATCGCCGGGAACACGGCACAGAACCCCTCGCAATAACGGCAGGCGTTGCAGATGCGCATCTGCCGGTCCACCTCCTGCTCGTCCAGGTTCAGCAGCGGGATCAGCTCGGCCTGTGGCGGGGCGGGTTCGAACACGTGGGGATCAGGCATTTGCACAGTCATGCTGGGCCTCCAGGGGGGAAATACAATGGCCGGCGGCAGCCGCCGCCTGAGTGCCGGCGATGCGGCCGAACGCGGTACCGATGGACATGCCGACACCGGCGGTGTAGCCCTTGCCCAGCACGTTGCCGGCCATCATCTCGCCGGCGACGAACAGGTTGGGACTGGGCCGTCCAGCGAAATGCACGGCGGCCGTGGCATCGGTGCGCAGGCCGAGGTAGGTGAACGTCACCCCCGGGCGTAGCGGGTAACCGAAGAACGGCGGCTTATCGATCGGCAAGGCCCAATGGCTCTTGACCGGTTGCACGCCGTCGGTGCGGCAATCGTCCAGTCGGGTGTGGTCGAACGTGCCGGGGCGGCATGCCTGGTTGTAGGCGCGCAGGGTCTCGAGAAACGCAGGCACCGGCAGTCCGAGGGCTACAGCCAAGGCCTCGAGGCTGTCGGCGCGGGTGCCAGGGAAGACCGGTGGCATAAAGCGGCCCAGGGCCTTCTGGTCGATGATCGAGAACCCCACCTGGCCAGGCTGCTGGGCCACCAGGCGCCCCCAGATGGCATAGCGCTTGGGCCAGAAATCCTCGCCTTCGTCGTAGAATCGCTGGCCGTCGCGGTTCACCACCACGCCAAGCGACACGCAGTCGATGCGCGTGCAGATACCGCCGTCGTACAGCGGTGCGCGGGCATCGATGGCGACCATGTGGGCCTGGGTCGGGTCGCCAATGGTGTCGGCACCCAGGTCGATCATGCGCCGCAGCAGCGCGCCGTCGTTGAAGCGCGTGCCCCGCACCAGGAAGTTGTCCGCCGGCCACTCGCCGCGATCATTCTGCCCCCAGGCCTCGCGCAGCCATTGGCGATTGGACTCGAAGCCGCCGGCCGCCAGCACGCAACTGCGCGCCTCGATGCGCTCGGCGGGCAGGCGCCGCCCGTCGACGTCGCGTGCCGCCAGGTGGGCAGCGATGAAGCGTCCATCGCGCACCTCCAGGTCGCACACCGGGCTGTCGTAGCGCACCTGCACACCCAGCCGCTCGGCGCTGCGGTAATAAGCATTGACCAGGGCTTTGCCCCCGCCCATGAAGAACGCGTTGGTCCGCGCAGTGTGCAGCGCACCCGACAACGAGGGCTGGAAGTGCACGCCGTGGCGGCGCATCCAGCCGCGGCAGTCGGACGAGGCACGAATCACCAGACGCGCCAGGGCCTCGTTGGTCTGCCCATCAGTAACCTTCAGCAGATCCTGCCAGAACTCTTCTTCGGGGTAAGCCTCCACCAGCACGTCCTGCGGGGCATCGTGCATGCAGCGAAGGTTACGGGTGTGTTGGGAATTGCCGCCTCGCCAGGCGCGGGGCGCGGCTTCCACCAGCATCACGCTGGCGCCGGCCTCGCGCGCCATCAGCGCGGCGCAGAGGGCAGCATTGCCGCCGCCAATGACAAGTACATCGATCATGTCGCCTCCAGGGAGCGAGAAGCCAGGGTTGGGCAGCTCCTCGCGGACCCCGGACTCTAGGGGGTCGCGTACCTTGGGCGAAACACGATTGCAGGGGGGAGGTCTTCAGTTTTTCTAAAGGGGCGGTCGTTCGCAGGCGCTCACAGCAAACGCGCCCCTGGCCAGCGATCCTGCTGCACCAATTCGCGGGACACTTCATGCAGCACGATTCGCGTGGCAAGTGCAGCAGGCGAGAGTTCATCATCGACCAGGCTCACCACCAAGTTACGACGCTGAGCTTGCGGATCGTCGATCGAAAACACCCGCAAGCCTGCCTGCATGGCCCGCGCTACAGTGGCGCCGGGTTGGATCGTCGCGGCGTGACCTGCGCCGACACAATCCATGAGAAGCGACAGGCCATCAACCTCCATGACGATATTCGCGTCCAATCCGACGCGCTCAAGGATGACGCGTAACGTGGCGCGAAGACCATGCTGGGCACTGGGCATGACCAAGGGCAGCGAGGCGATCTGCTGCAACGTCAGCGACGTCCCCCAGTCAGCCTTGACCAAGGCTACCGGAACCAATGCGAACAGCCGCTCCTCCAGCAGCGGCCGCGCATCCAGCCGCATGCCAGCCTCCAGCTGAAACAACACCGCCAAGTCCAGGTGCCGAGTATTGAGCTGGTTCACCAGGTAGCCCGACAGCATTTCCACCAAATGAAGACGTATATCAGGGTAGCGCTCGCGCATCCTGGCGATCAGCGCCAGCCCCAACACCGAAGCTGTGGTGGGTGCCATACCGACGCTGGCGTACCCACTCATACGCCCACTGCGTGCAGCCAACATGGCGTAATCGGCCTGGCGCAGCGTCAGGCGCGCATGGTATTCGAATGCCAAACCTGCCGCGGTAGGCGTGACGCCAACGCTAGAGCGTGTCAGCAGGCGGGTACTCAACTCACTTTCGAGCTTCGTGAGTTGCTGGCTCAACGCAGATACCCCAACGCCCGTTTCGAGCGCGGCTCTGCCGAGGCTGCCACACTCCAGCACACTCAGAAAGTAACGAAGCTGGCGTAACTCCATCAAAGGCATCTCCCATTCAGCAAGGTCGGCGGCTCATTGAGTATCAAGCTTTTGCGCAGATAGATGTTAGCGACCGGTGAACACACCTTTAGAATTTCAGAATCAAGGGTGATGGTGTCCGCCTGATTTGTCACCTGCGCGGAACGCGGCGATAAACGCCGCACCGCAACCATTATGAAGCTGACATTCAGCCAATCTTGATAAATATCAAGGTCATCGAGCCCCACTGCGTCACGCTTGGCCTGAACCGGTGGGCCTTCATCGAGGCTGCCACCGCGGTGGAGGCCATCATGAATACTTACTCAAGACTGCTGCTGATCTGCCATCCAGACCTGCACCCTTCGCCTGCCCTGACGCGTGCTCAAGCGCTGAGCAGTGCGACAGGTGCGACCTTGCACCTGGTGGCGCTCAGTCAATTGCCCTCGCGCCTGGCAACCCTGGACCAGGTGCTACGCAAAAACGCCCGCAAGCAGGACGCCGAGCATCGCAAGGCGTGGCTCGCTGAGCAGGTGAAGGCGCTGGGCGAGCTGGGCATTACCGCCTACGCCGAGACGCTGGACGATCAAGACCCGCTCAAGGACTTGATCCGGCTGGCCCAACTGCACCGGGTCGGGATGGTGATCAAGGACATCCAGCACGAAACCGCCTTGAGCCGTGCCCTGCTCACGCCATTGGACTGGCAATTGCTACGCCGCTGCCCGATCCCGCTGCACTTGGTAGCCCAGGCTGAAACGACGCTGCCAGCGCGCATACTGGTCGCCGTGGACCTGGTCGAGCACGACCCGCTGATCGACAAGCTCAACGACCACATCCTGCAATCGGCACTGGAACTGGCACAACGCTGCAAGGCGCAACTGCATCTGCTGCAGGCCTACGAACCCAGCGCCAGCTTCGTTGCCTATGCCGCCGCACCCGTGGCCTGGACAGACAAACTGGCCGAGGAAATGTCCGGTCGTGCGCGCGAGCGCATGGCGACGTTTGGCGGCCGTTATGGCATCAAGCCAGATCACCTGCACCTGGTGCGGGGTGCTGCCCGTAACGTGGTCAGCGAGTACGCGAACCAGCAAGGCTTCGATGTGGTGGTGATGGGCACGCTCTACCACGAGGGGGTGAGCAAGGTCGTCGGCAGTACTACCGAGCAAACCCTGTACAAGATTCACTCCAGTATTCTGGCGATTCACGGTTGAACGATCGCCCGCTGGCTATGCTCGACTAGTTACTCATCAAACCGCACAGTGCCATGCAGCTCATGTTGCTGTGAACGACCTTTGGAGCGCAGGGCATGAATGACACACCGCCGTTACTGTTCGCCTTGCAAGGCAGCCAGGACTATGGGAATGCCGTGGCGCAACGCTTGGGCAGGAAACTGTCTGCACATGAAGAGCGCGACTACGAGGACGGTGAGCACAAGTGCTGGCCTGGCGAATCGGTGGACGGTCGATCGGTCATCGTCTTCCACTCGCTGTATGGTGACGCGCACCACAGCGCGCATGACAAGCTATGCCGGTTGTTGTTCTTCTGTGGCGCGCTCAAGGACGCTGCTGCCCGCCAGGTGACGGCAGTCACGCCTTACCTCTGTTATGGTCGCAAGGACCGCAAGGTGGAGTTTCAGGACGCTATCATCACCCGCCATGTGGCTCGGCTGATGGAAAGCTGCGGCGTGGACCGCATTGTGGCGCTGGACGTGCACAACCCCAGCGCCTTCGACAACGCCTACCGAATCCCGAGCTGGAACCTGCAATGCACCCAGCTATTCGCCCAACGCCTGGCCCCGCTACTCGGTGAGCAGGCGGTCACGGTCGTGTCACCGGATATCGGTGGCGTCAAACGCGCCGAGCAGTTTCGCCAGGCCCTGGCGCACCTGCTGGCGCGACCGGTCTCGGTGGCCATGATGGAGAAACACCGCCAGCAGGCAGGCCTGAGCGGCGAACACCTGGTCGGTAACGTGGCAGGCAGCACCGTCATCGTATTCGACGACCTGATCAGCACGGGGCAGACGCTGCTACGCGCTGCCCAGGCCTGCCGGCAGGCCGGAGCCAGCCGCATGCTGGCCGCGGCCACCCACGGCCTGTTCACCACCGGTGGCGAGCTGTTCGACAGCGGCGCGTTCGAACGGGTACTGGTGGCCGACAGCATCGCCCCCTTTCGCCTGCCTGTGCGATGCCTGGAGCAACTGGATATCGTCGATACCAGCGCCCTGGTCGCCGAGCTGCTTGCCAACCGTTCGGGCCCTGGCGCATGACCCCGGCGCAGGTGGCGCCGGCGGAGTGTCCCTGCTCCTGAAATTGTCGGGCCATTTGGCCATGAGGGCCGTGTCGCACACCATGCTGATGGTGTTCGCGCAGAGCATCATGGGAACAGCTATAACCGTCTACCCTGCCCCCAGCCAAAGGCGTAACCCTTGAAAACTGACCCCGGCACCATGGGAGCACTGTGCATGCCTATCGACTTCAGACCCGCTCGAGTCTCGGACGCGCATGATATTGCGCGCTTCTTTCAACTGACATCGGAGGGCATGGCCGATTACATATGGAGCAAGCTCGCCGCACCTGGAGAAACCTTGCTGAGTGTCGGTGCGTCTCGCTATGCCAGAGAACAGGGCGACTTTTCATACAAGAACTGCCTGATGGCCACTTTCGAAGGGCGCGTCATCGGCATGATGCATAGCTATGCCTTGCGCGCAACGCCTGACAGGCCAGTCGAGACCGACCCCGTCCTCGCGCCTTATTCCGACATGGAAATACCCGATACCTTGTACATATCCAGCCTGGCACTGGATGAGGCCTGGCGGAGCCAGGGGCTGGGTGCCGAGTTTCTTCGCCACGCCCAGCAGCGCGCTGACGACGCAGGCCTCGATGGACTGTGCCTGATCGATTACGCAGAAAACCACGGTGCACGCCGCTTCTACGAACGTCATGGTTTTCAAATTGTTAAAACCTGCCAGATCGTTCCGCACCCGATGCTGGGCGTTACCGGTGAAGCCTATTTAATGTATCGCCCTACTCACAACGTGCTCGAGAGACAGCCATGAACCAGAAACTGACCGTGTTCCGCGAACTGGATATCCAACCGCTGCGCGACCTGCCCTTCTTTGAAGAAGTATTGGAAGGCACCCCTCACACGCTGACGTCCAAGTACTATCACGATGAACAGCAAGGTCGCATTTCCGGAGAATGGGAAGCCAGCACCGGGGCGTGGCGCATTGACTACAAAGTCTGGGAGTTCTGCCATGTCCTGAGTGGGTGCTGCGTCATTGAGCTTGAGGGTTGCGCCCCGGTCACACTGGCCGCTGGCGACACGTTCATTATCGAACCGGGCGCCAAGGGCAAATGGACCGTAGTGGAAGACATGAAGAAGAATTTCGTGATCCTCGTGCCCGCGAACTAAGCCACTGAATGCTGGCTGAAGCCGACTATGCTGGTAGCAATCCACTCGTCGGCACAGGGGCTCTTAAATGGGCATGAAGCGCAGGTTGGGATGGGCTGCTTGGCTGATGCTACTGATCCACCTGCTGTTCTCGCCCCTGCTCCACGCAGACACCCCTCAGGCCGGGCCGGAGATAGAGGGTGTGATTGCCGAACCCGCCCCGCTGACCGTCATCAACCGCACGGTGCTGATCTTTCGTGCGACGCTGCTGGGCGAAACACCCAAGGTGCGCGCCCAGCGCGCCAAAAAGGTCATCGAGGAAACGCTCCAGGAAACGAACGACCTGGAGGTTCGCGTCGACCCTATCCTGCGAAGCTACCTGGTGCTGCTGGGCGGGCGCCGTGCATTCATCGTGACGCCACTGGATGCTGCGGCCGACAACATTACAACAGGCGAAGCCGCCGAGCAGGCCGCCGAGAACCTGCGCCTTGTCGTCGAGGAAACCCGTCAGGCGCGTAGCCTGCGGTTCTTGCTCACCGCGATAGGCTACAGCGCTGCGGCAACCGTGGTCTTTTTCATGCTGGTAAAGGCCGCAGGCTACTGTCGACGCAAGCTCCTGGGGCTGCTGCCCAAACTGATGGGCAAACACTCCGAGCGCCTCAAGGTCGGCCACACGCAACTGTTCGACCTGCAGAACCTGTACTACCTGATCGACCGCTCACTCTGGCTGCTGTACTGGTTGGTCGTGTTGTTGTTCTGCTACCAGTGGCTGGGCTTCGTGCTGTCTCAGTTCCCCTACACAAGGTCTTGGGGGGAAAGCCTCAATATCCACCTGATGGCGCTGCTCAACTACCTGATCAGCGGTATTTTGCGCGCCATGCCCGACCTGGCCGTTGCACTGTCGATCTTCTTCATCGCCCGTGGCATCAGCGCCTTCTCCAAGCGTGTGCTAAGGCGCATGGCACGCCCGGGCACGTTGAAATGGCTGACCGCCGAAACCTTGCAACCAACCATGCGCCTGACGTCGCTGGCGATCTGGCTCTTCGCCCTGGTGATGGCCTACCCCTATCTACCCGGCTCGGGTACCGATGCCTTCAAGGGGTTGTCAGTGTTGCTCGGTCTGATGATTTCACTGGGGGCGACCAGTGTCATCGGCCAAGGGGCAGCCGGATTGATCCTTACCTACACACGCACGCTGCGCGTCGGTGAATTTGTACGTGTGGGTGATTACGAGGGCACGGTGACCGAGGTGGGCATGTTCACCACGACCATTCGCACCGGGCTTGGCGAAATGCTGACACTCCCCAACTCGATGATTACCGGCTCGGTGACCAAGAACTACTCACGTATCGTGCAAGGGCCAGGCTATGTGGTCGATACCGTGGTGACCATCGGCTACGACACCCCGTGGCGTCAGGTCGAGGCGATGTTGCTGGAAGCGGCTCGGCGCACCGACGGCGTGCTGCAAACGCCCACGCCCCAGGTATTCCAGACGGCGCTGTCGGACTTCTACCCCGAGTACCGATTAGTGGCCCAGGCCATCCCGTCAGAGCCCAGGCCACGCGCGCAACTACTGAGCCTGTTGCACGCCAATATCCAGGACGTGTTCAACGAGTATGGGGTGCAAATCATGTCGCCTCACTACCTGGGCGACCCCGAGCAGCCCAAATGGGTGCCCAAGGAGCAGTGGCACGCGGCCCCGTCCAAACCTGAAAACACCGGGTGAGCAATGAGGCCTCAGGTGCCGCGCAATGATCACCGGCCCACAGACCGCCAGCAGGACATTGGAGACGGTGAGGCCGATATGGGTCCAACGCATGCCGAGCAGCGCCCCCATCACCAACCCGCTGTGCACCCAACCACTTTGAGCACGGCGCAGAACCAAGCTCAAAGGTCCAGCGCCCCCCTGAGCAAGGCGTCAAGCACGCGCGCGACGTCAGCACCCTGCTGGTCCAGCAGGCATACCGGCAGCCCGTGCAAAACCGCTTGCACACCGGCCAGTCCCTCGCCCGTCAAGGCCAGCGGACAATCAATTTCCATCTGCAGCGAACGCAGGCGCTTGGCCAAGGCAGGGCTCACCGGTGGCTGCAGCGCGATCACCAGTGCCGCAGGCTGCACCGCTGCACACAGCAGCGGGAGCTCTTCCAGCGGCTGCCCGCAGCCGAGCACGTCGATGCGTTGTAGCTCGCTGCTCAACAGCAGCCCGGCGCACAACACCTGGCATTCGGCTTGACCCTCGGTACCCGCCAGCAGCACCCGCGGCGCATCGACCTGGTTCATCTGCAAGCGCAGCAGCAGCCGGGCGCGCAAGAACGTATCGAGAAACAGCCATTGGCTACGCTGGCCTGGCGCAGTACCTGAAGCCAGGTCATGCCAAACCGGCATCAGCACGTCCCGCAGCACCGTGGCCTTTGGCAAAAGTGTGAACAGCTGTCCATGGATCGCTTCCAGCGCCTGCGCATCGAATGCCCTGGAAGCGCGCGCAACGGCGGCGCGCCAGTCGTCAAAGGCCGAGGGCTGCTGCACAGGCGCCTCAGGCTGGCCGGCGAGCCTGTCGCCAACCTTGCTGATGGGCAGGCCGTTGGCGGTCCAGCGCAAGATGTCACGTATGCGCTGCACATCCTGAGCCGTGTACAAGCGATGGCCGCCCTCGGTGCGCTGCGGGCGAATCAACCCATGACGCCGCTCCCAGGCACGCAAGGTCACCGGATTGATGCCGGTCAGGCTGACCACATCGCGCATGGGTAGCAATTCGGGTGGGGTGGCGTCGGTCATAACGAGGTGTCATTCAAGGGGTGATACATTCTAAACCCAGATGCACCTTCTGCGGCGAGCCTCCTTGGTTCATCATGCAACAAACGGCGCCAAAAGCTTCTGCAAGGAAGCCTTTGGCGCACATCGCATACGAAATGCCTGTAGGTGAGCCCCATGATCAACGCAAAACTCCTGCAACTGATGGTCGAACATTCCAACGATGGCATCGTTGTCGCCGAGCAGGAAGGCAATGAGAGCATCCTTATCTACGTCAACCCGGCCTTCGAGCGCCTGACCGGCTACTGCGCCGACGATATTCTCTATCAGGACTGCCGTTTTCTTCAGGGCGAGGATCACGACCAGCCGGGCATCGCAATTATCCGCGAGGCGATCCGCGAAGGCCGCCCCTGCTGCCAGGTGCTGCGCAACTACCGCAAAGACGGCAGCCTGTTCTGGAACGAGTTGTCCATCACACCGGTGCACAACGAGGCGGACCAGCTGACCTACTACATCGGCATCCAGCGCGATGTCACAGCGCAAGTATTCGCCGAGGAAAGGGTTCGCGAGCTGGAGGCTGAAGTGGCGGAACTGCGCCGGCAGCAGGGCCAGGCCAAGCACTGACAAAAAACCTATACAAGACCGTTGACTTGTATAGATAAAGGCTTAGGCTTCAGTTATACCTGTACAACAATTCAATTTTGTACAGGATTGCCTGGAGCCCAGTATGTCAGCGTACCTACAACAATTCGCCGAGCGCTTCGCCCGCCTTGATGGGGCTAGCCTCGACACGCTGGATAAACTGTACAGCGACGATGTCACCTTTCGTGATCCCCTGCACCAGATACAGGGGCTGCAGGCCCTGCGTGCCTACTTCGAGCAGTTGTACGCCAACGCCACCGATATCCGCTACGCCTTCACCAGCGCCGACGAGGTAAAGCCCGGGCAGGGCTACCTGCGTTGGACACTGCAGTTTTGCCACCCGCGCCTGGCCGGCGGCCAGCCGATCACGCTGCAAGGCTGCAGCTGCCTGCATTGGCGCGACCGTGTGCATTTTCACCAGGACTATTTCGACGCCGGCGCCCTGCTTTATGAGCACCTTCCCGTCATGGGCACAGCAATCCGCTGGCTCAAAGGCAGGCTGGCATGAGCCGCTGTTGGCTGACCGGCGCCAGCAGTGGTATCGGTGCCGCGCTCGCGCAAGTCCTCCTGGAGCAAGGCCACCAGGTCGCCTTGGGCGGGCGCAACGCCGACCGCCTTGCCCCGCTGGCAGAACGGTTTCCCGGGCAGGCATTGCTGGCCATTGGCGATCTTGACAACCCGGAGCAGGTCGCCGGCATCGCTGCGCATATCGAGCAGGCCTGGGGAGGCCTGGACATGGCCATTCTCAATGCCGGCACCTGCGAATACCTGGAGCCTGGGCATTTCGATCCGGCGTTGGTCGAGCGCGTCATGCGCACCAACCTGCTGGGCGTCAGCTACTGCCTGGCGGCGGCACTGCCCTTGCTTCGCGCAGGCAAACGCCCCCACCTGGTGGTGATGGGCAGTTCGGTAACCTGGCTGGCCTTGCCCCGCGCTGGCGCCTATGGGGCGTCCAAGGCCGCAGTGCGCTATCTGGTGGAGTCACAGCGAATCGACCTAGCCCGCGAAGGCATCGCGGTCACCCTGGTGAGCCCAGGCTTCGTGGACACGCCCCTGACCCGTCGCAACGATTTCCCCATGCCACAGCTGTGGTCTGCGCAGCGTGCCGCCCGGCATATCGCCAGGCGCCTGCCCGGCCGCCCCCTGGAAATCAACTTCCCCGGTCTTTTCACCTTGGTGTTGCGCCTGCTCGGGGCGCTGCCCGCGCGCCTGCGCCTGGCGCTGGGCCAACGCCTCGCCCGTCATGAACAGGAATGATGATCCATGCGTATAGCAATCATCGGCAGTGGCATCGCGGGGCTGACCTGCGCCCATTTGCTGTCACGCAAGCACGAAGTCACGGTTTTCGAGGCCGAGCAATGGGTCGGGGGCCACACGCACACCCTTGATGTGGTCTGGAAAGGCCAGCGCCATGCAATAGATACCGGTTTCATCGTCTTCAACGACTGGACGTACCCGAACTTCATCCGCTTGCTCGACCAGCTTCAGGTGCCATCACAGCCGACCGAGATGAGCTTTTCCGTGCATGACCCGATTGCGGGCCTGGAATATAACGGCCACGACCTGAACACCCTGTTCGCCCAACGCAGCAACCTGCTGTCCCCAGGGTTCTGGGGGATGATCCGGGACATTCTGCGTTTCAACCGTCAGGCACTGGCCGACCTGGACAACCAGCGTATCGATGCCAGCACCACGCTGGGCGACTACCTTCAAGCGAACCGCTATGGGCAACGCTTCATCGATCATTACATCGTACCGATGGGGTCGGCGATCTGGTCGATGTCTCGCGCAGACATGCTCCACTTCCCGCTTGAGTTCTTCGTGCGCTTCTGCCGCAACCACGGCTTGCTGTCGGTCAACCAACGTCCACAGTGGCGGGTGATCAAAGGCGGCTCGCGCAGCTATGTCGCACCGCTGTGCCGGCCGTTCGCTGAGCGCATCCGCCTCAACTGCAAGGTTTACCGAGTCAGCCGCGACGAAGGTGGCGTCACCCTCGTGAGCGCGGCCGGCACCGAACGCTTCGACAATGTGGTGTTCGCTTGCCACAGCGATCAGGCCCTGGCGCTGCTGGAAAGCCCCAGCAACCAGGAACGCGCCGTACTCGGCGCCATCGATTACGCCAGCAACGACGTGGTGCTGCACACCGATACCCGCCTGCTGCCACGCCGCCAGCGCGCCTGGGCCAGCTGGAACTACCGCCTGGGCGGCCCCGAGCGGGCTCCCGCCGCGCTGACCTACAACATGAACATTCTGCAAGGTATCCAGGCACCGACAACCTTCTGCGTGAGCCTCAACCAGACCGCACTGATAGACCCGGCGCAGGTGATCGCCCGCTTCCAGTACGCCCATCCCCAGTACAGCGTTGCAGCGTCCGCCGCGCAAGCGTGCCAGGAGCAACTGCAAGGGCAACAGCACAGTTACTTCTGCGGCGCCTATTGGGGCAATGGCTTTCATGAAGACGGGGTGGTCAGCGCACTGAAGGTGGCCGCGCACTTCGGAGAGCAACTGTGAACAGCAGCCTCTGCGTGGGCTTGATCAGCCACCGTCGGCTGACGCCGCGGGTCCACGCGTTCCGCTACCGGATCGGCATGTTCTACCTAGACCTGGACGAACAATCCTGGCTGATGGGCCTGTCACGCTGGCTGGGACGCTGGCGCCTGGCGCCGTTGTGCTGGCGCGAGACCGACTACCTGCCCGCCCTGACCCGCCAAGGTGAATCGCTGGCCCAGGCTGCACGCTTGCTGGTCGGGCAGGCGACGGGGCACCTGCCCGAAGGCCGGGTACAGCTGCTCACGCAACTGAGGTGCTGGGGGCTGTCGTTCAACCCGGTGAGTTTCTATTTCTGCCATGACCGTGACGGGTGCCTGACCGCGATCCTGATGGAAGTGCGCAACACGCCCTGGCGTGAACGCTTTCATTACGTACTCCCGGTGCAAGGCAACCTTGCCAGGCCCTTCAGCGTCGGCAAGGCCTTCCATGTGTCGCCGTTCATGCCGTTGGACATGGACTATCGCCTGCGCTTTTTCCTGGACACGGACCATGTACGCATTCAGATGCAGAACTGGCAAGGCGGCACAAAGGTGTTCGAGGCCGACCTCGCCCTGCGCCGCAAGCCACTCGATGGTGCAGCGCTGCGTCGGTATGTCCTGAACTTCCCATGGATGAGCCTGCGCACCGTCTCGGCCATCTACTGGCAAGCGCTGCGCCTGTTACTCAAACGCACCCCCGTGCATGACCACACCACCTGCCAGGGTGACCTGGCACTCGGCCAACCTTGCGAGGACCTTGATGATGTCAAATCCCACCCTGAGCGTTAGCAAGTTCGCAGGCCTTGCGCCACTGCTCGGCGGGCTGGCACGAAGCGCCGTGCTCGCCCAGTTGGGCAAGCTGCGTCACGGCCACCTGCGCCTGCTCAGCCACGGGCAGCAGTGGAGTTTCGGTGATGCCGACAGCCCGTTGCAGGCCGAGGTGGAGATCCTCGATGACGCCACCTGGAGCCTGATCGCCGGCAATGGCTCGATCGGTGCTGGCGAAGCCTACATTCACGGCTATTGGCGCAGCCCCGACCTGGCGCTGGTGACCCGCCTGTTCGTCGCCAACCTCGAAGTGCTCGACGCGCTCGAGGGTGGCCTGGCCCGCTTGGGCCGCCCTGCCCTGCGCCTGCTGCACCGGCTCAACCGCAACGACAAGCGCGGTGCCCGGCGCAACATTCTGGCCCACTACGACCTGGGCAATGCCCTGTTCGAGCGGCTGCTGGACCCCACCATGATGTATTCGGCTGCGCAATTCGAACACCCTGGGCAAACATTGGAGCAGGCCCAGCTGCACAAGCTGGAGCGCATCTGCCAGAAGCTCGAACTGAGCCCTGACGATCACCTGCTGGAAATTGGCAGCGGCTGGGGCAGCCTCGCTATCCACGCAGCCACCCGCTATGGCTGCAGGGTCACCACCACAACGCTCTCCGAGGCCCAGTACAGCCATACCCTGGAGCGCGTCAAGGCCTTGGGGCTGGGGCAGCGCGTGCAAGTGCTCCGCGAAGACTACCGCGACCTTCAAGGCACGTTCGACAAAGTGGTTTCCATCGAAATGATCGAAGCGGTTGGCCATCGCTACCTGCCGGTGTATTTCCGCCAGTGTGCTTCGCTCATCAAACCTGAAGGCCTGATGCTATTGCAGGCAATCACCATCCGCGACCAGCGCTATGCCCAGGCGCAGCGCTCGGTCGACTTTATCCAGCGGTATATCTTCCCCGGTGGCGCCCTGCCTTCGTTGAGCGTGTTGCTCGACACCGCCAGCCGGCACACTGGCCTCAACCTTGTGCACATGGAAGATTTTGGCCTGGACTACGCCCACACCCTGCGACACTGGCGCGAAAACCTGCGTCAGGCACGCACTGCGCTGACGGACCTTGGCTACGACGACATGTTCCAGCGCTTGTGGGAGTTTTACCTCTGCTACTGCCAGGGCGGTTTCGAGGAACGCGCCATCGGTGTTGCGCACCTGCTCTGGGCAGCACCCCAGGCACGCCGCGCGCCCTTGCCTGGCAGTGCCTGATGCGCAGCCGCTGGCTGATCGCCAATGCCCTCTGGCTACAAGCCGGCTGGTGGGTCTGCGTGCTGGGGGCCGAGCGGCCCTTGTTGTTGCTGCTGGTGATTCCGGGCGTGGCAGTGCACCTGCGCCTGTGCCCGGACATCCATGCCGAGGTCAAGGCGCTGGTGCGCGTCACCTTTATCGGCTGTGTGCTCGACAGCGTGCTGGGAGCACTGGGGGTGTTCGGTTTCGACGCCTGGCCCCTGCCGCTGTGGCTAGCGCTGCTGTGGTTGGTGCTGGCCAGCGGGATGCGTCACAGCCTGGCATGGGCCGGCAGGCACTGGCGAATCGGCGCACTGCTGGGGGCGATTGGCGGCCCTCTGGCCTACATAGGCGGCGCCAGGCTGGCAGGTGTCGCCTTGCCCTTGGGCGCGCTGGAAACCGGCCTGCTACTGATGCCGATATGGGCGTTGGCCCTGCCCCTGCTGGCGCGCATCGCGGCGCGGCGCTGACCGGCGACATCGCTCGGAGCAGTAACGCACCTGCTCCCAACAGCGTGCCCAGCGCTTGCGCCAGGTGAACGGCCGGCCACACACCACGCAAACCTTGCTGGGCAGTAGGCTCTTTTTCACAACGCCTGCCCCGCATCGAGCCGCGCCAGCAATGACTGGCCACGTTGCCACACGGCATCGCGACGGCCAGCGGGCATGCCATCGAGGCTACGATAAACCAGGGCCAGGCGCGGGTTAGCCGAGAGCTGGGGGCGATGGCGAATGAGAAAATGCCAATACAAGGCATTGAACGGGCAGGCCTCCTCTTCGGTCACCTGGTCGACCCTGTAACTGCAAGCCTTGCAATGATCGGACATGCGCTGGATATAACGACCACTGGCGCAGTACGGCTTGGACCCCAGGTAGCCGCCATCGGCGTGCATCACCATGCCAAGCGTGTTGGGCAGTTCGACCCACTCGAAGGCATCCATGTAGACCGCCAGGTACCACTCACAAATTGCGGTTGGCACGATACCGGCCAGCAAGGCGAAGTTGCCGGTAACCATCAAGCGCTGAATATGGTGAGCGTAGCCCAACCGCAGGGTCTGCCCGATGGCTTGCGCCATGCAGCGCATGCGGGTGCGCCCGGTCCAGTAGAATTCTGGCAGCGCCCGGTGATTGTTCAGGTGATTGAGCCCGGCATACGCCGGCATGCGCTGCCAATAGATGCCACGCACGTACTCACGCCAGCCGATCAGCTGGCGAATGAAGCCTTCGGCTGCATTGAGCGGCACCCGCCCCTCACGCCAGGCTTTGTCGACGTCGTCGCACAGACGACGTACATCCAGAAGGCCGATGTTGAGCGCCGCACTGATGCGCGCATGAAACAGGTACGGCTCGCCTTCGGCCATCGCATCCTGGTAGTCACCGAAAGCCGCCAGGCCGAAATCCAGGAAATGCTGCCACAGCTGTTGTGCCTCGGCATGGGTCACGGGGTAGTCGAAACCGTCGACGCCCCCGTAGTGGTCGCTGAAGCGCTGACGCACCAAGGCCACCACCGCTGCCGTGATGTCGTCTTGCGCAAAATGCGCAGCGAATGGGCCACGCAGCTGCCGTGGCAATGGCTTGCGATTGTCGCCATCGAAATTCCAGGCGCCACCTGCCGGGCTGCCGTCAGGCTCCATGAGCAGGCCGGTTCGCTTGCGCATGCCACGGTAGAAGTGCTCCATACGCAGCTGGCGACGTTCTGTGGCCCAGCGCCCGAAGGCTTCACGGGAGCACAGAAAACGCGTGTCGCGAAACCACACAAGCGGCAGTGCGGCATCACGCAAGGCCTGCTCCAGGCGCCACTCACCGCACTCGGTCAAGTGAATGTGGGTGGCGCCCAAGGCTTGTTGCCATCGATGCAACTCACCCACGATGCTGCCGCTGTTACCCTCGGCGTCCAGTTCGACATAGTGCACCTGCCAACCCCGTTCACGCAGGGCCTGGGCAAAATGCCGCATGGCGCTGAAGATGAGAACGATCTTCAGCGGATGATGCGGTACGTATCGGGCCTCCCCCTCCACTTCCGCCATCAGGACCGCATCGCGAGCAGGGTCAAGGGACGCCAGACTTGCCAGGTCGAACGACAGTTGGTCACCCAGCACCAGGCCCAGGCGCATCGTCCGGGCTACCACTGGCTGGTGAGCGTTACCGGTACGCGCAGCGGCGCGATGGGGCCGTCACGTTGCCCGCACATCTCATCATGCACCACCTGCTGCACCAGCATGCACGGCACCGGCGGCAGGTCGGCCAGCAACTGCCGCAGTTCGGTCGTGGAGCGCACGCGCACGGGCTGCCCCTGGGCATCGCTCAATGTCACAGGGCCGGCGTCGGTCAGGGCGCGCAGGAGGTAGAAGCCCCCCTCCAGCGACAGCAGTTCAAGTTCCTTGGCTTCGCCGGTCGAAACCAGCTGGGTCAGCGCGATCAGGTTCATGGTGTGCCCTCTGGCAGGCGGCGGAAGAACAAGGTGATCTGGCCAATCTCAACGCCCAGTTTGCTCATGCTCGAGCGGTTGATCAGGGTGTCGTCATCCATGAGGTACATCCAGTCGTCCAGGTCTACCTGCCAGTGCCGCCCGTCGACCGGCAGATCCAGTTGGTAACGCCATCGCAGCGCGTTGCCCGCCACTTCGCCACGCGCCTCGCCAATCACGTCCCCCGCTGTTCCCCGCCAGCGCCCGGGGCCGTCCGGCACCAGCGTCCAGGTACGCTGCTGGCGTGTGCCATCGCTATAGAGAAAATGCTCGTCGAGGATCAGCCGTTCACCCTCTCGGCGGCTGTCGATGCGCACATGGAAGCGCTTGACCACCTCACCGGAACGCTTCTGGAACATCCCCCACGCCTGAACCGGGCGCGAGAAGAACGCCACCAGGTCCAGCTTCGGCTGCTCCTGGGCATAGTGCTCGATACCGACATTGCCACAACTGCCCAGAAGCAGGCAGGCAGCCAGCAACAGCGCTTTGTACATGTTCAGGCTCCTCGGTCATCGCCAGCCAGCCCAAGCAGCCGCTGACGCAATTGGGGGTCTCTGGCCCGCGGGTCAAGCCAGATGGCGAAGAAGGCCCGGGCGAACACCGGATCGTCGATCGCGTGGCTCAGTTTGCCGTCGACGTAAAAGCGGCAACCCTGCCTCGGCAGGTACAAGCCCGTGATGCGCATGCCAGGGCTCACGTCCACGAATGCCTGCTCAATCGCCCTGGTCCATGCCGCGCGTTGCTGTGCCGTCATGCTGCCGCCACCCAGGCGTTGCATTTCCTTAAGGCTGGCCTTGACCAGCGTGTCCCTGGACAATGAACGGTGATAGAGCAGCTCAAGGGCAAACGGCTGGTTCCAGTCCTGAACCGGGCCAACTGCCCATAATCGGGCGGTATACAACCGCAGGCCAAACCAAGTGAAATCACCGGCGCCCAGCCGTTGCGCCGCAGGCAGCTCCGCTCGCCAGTCTGCCGCCGACGACATGGCGGCTAGCAGCAGGCATAGACAGGTCCAACGTGCAGGGTGCGCCATTCTGACCTCGAGCACTTTGCTAAATACTATACAATAGTAGACGCTTGTACAGATATTTGACGAGCCATGTATAGTTCTTAATGCCCAGCATGCACATTTCTGCAAGCCTCGCGCCCCCGTTATCGAACACCCATGAAAGTCGAGATAGAAGGAATTGCTCATGCTGTACGTCGTCATGCTCGGTGGACGTCACCCACGGGCCAATATCGAGGTCCACGACGTGTTGTTCGCGCAGGCGGACTCGCTTGAACAGGCCTACCCCCATCTGCGCCAAGCCTGGTTCGGGAGCCGAACGGGCCTGCACATCGACGCCTGGATGGAAGTCGACGGTATTGACCGCTACCGCGTCGCGTTCAGTCAGGTAGCGCCTGGCCCACACGATCCCAGGTTGTTCTTCATCAACCTTGGCGGCTACGAGCCCGGGGTGTTTGGCGAGGCACACCGCTACCTGCTGGTGGTGGCCAGGGACAAGGCCGAGGCCAGGCAACTGGGCAAACAGCGCCTGCAGGCAGACTGGCTCAAGCCGCATACCGACGCGGTACTGGACGTCGACGATTGCCTGCCGATCGACTGGGTGAACGACCGTTACGTGCACTTGATCGAAGGGCCACATGACGGCTTACGGCAGTACAGCGACTATATCCTGCTGTGAGCTCCCCCCTGCCAGCTGCACGAACGTTGGCAGGCATCACAGGACGAGGCGCCAGCGCCCAGCCAAGAGGACACGCCGATGAGCCTGATCAACGACCTTCAGACACCCGCCAACGTGCTGGTCTGCGGGGCCAGCCAAGGGATTGGCCTGGCATTGTGCACGCAGTTGCTGGCGCGCGATGACATCGGGCTGGTGTTCGCCGTTTCGCGACGCGCCACCACCAGCCCTGCGCTGGATACCTTGTTCACAGAGCACGGGCGACGGTTGGTTCGCCTGGACTGCGACGCCCGGTCCGAGCAGGCACTGCACACTCTGGCAGCACAGGTGGGCGCCTGCTGCGACCAGCTGAACCTGGTCTTCAGCACGCTTGGCGTGCTGCAAGAAGGCCCGGCACGGGCTGAAAAGGCGCTGACCCAGCTTGATATGGCGGGGTTGCTGAGCAGTTTCACAACCAACTGTTTCGCCCCTGTTCTGCTGCTCAAGCATTTGCTGCCGCTGCTGCGTCGGCACCCGATGGCCTTCGTCGCCTTGTCGGCGCGAGTCGGGTCGATCGGCGACAATCACCTGGGGGGCTGGTACAGCTACCGTGCCAGCAAAGCCGCGCTCAACCAGCTTCTGCGCACTGCAAGCATCGAGCTGAAGCGACTGAACCCCGCTTCAACGGTACTTGCATTGCATCCCGGCACCACCGACACCCAGCTTTCCCGACCCTTTCAGGGCAATGTGCCGCCGGGCAAACTGTTCTCGCCCGCGTTTGCCGCCACCTGCATCCTGGCACTTGTGAGCCGTCACGGCCCGGCGCAGAGCGGAACGTTCTGGGCGTGGGATGGCACGCCGATTCCCTGGTGACGCGCGCGGAGAGTTGCAGGCCAAGTCGATGAACCAGCCTTGAGCGAGAACGGTCAACCCTTTATCTGACAACGGCAGAAGGAAGGGTGGAACGAATGGTTTCGTTTGATCTGCAACGGATGCTGATAGGCGACTTCCCTTTTACCTTTCTGCTGGAAGTTGCTGTGCGTGTTTCAGCGGCCTTCCTGGCCGTGTTCTTCTTTCTGAAATTCAGTGGCCGGCGCGGGATCAGACAGCTGTCCCGGTTCGAGCTCGTGGTCATTCTCACCCTGGGCTCAGCTGCCGGCGATGTGACCTTTTACGAGGACGTACCGCTGCTTCCGGTGGCCTTGGTTTTCCTCACGCTGTTCATGCTTTACCGAGGAACGGTCTACCTTATGAGGCGAAACAGAACCTGCGAGGCCTGGATCGACGGGCTGCCGGTCACGGTAGTGAAAGATGGCATGTACGAAATCCATTCGCTGCGGCACATGAACATTTCACCGAATGAGCTGTTCATGGAGCTACGCCAGCAAGGTGTCGAGCACCTGGGCCAGGTTCGACTGGGCCTTCTGGAAACCGATGGCGATCTCAGTTTGTACTTCTACGATCAGCAAGACACACGCCCAGGCCTGTCAGTGCTGCCGGTCGAGCATCGCCCGGAGTACACATCGCCGCCCGGCGCCGGGTTGCATTGCTGCGTGAGCTGTGGTTTCCCGGCCTACCATGAGCCTCATGACACCCTGGCATGTTCACGTTGCGGTCATACGGTCTGGTCGCCTGCATTGGATACCGTGCGCAACCGTTAGCAGGTTCTCCCCATACCGCCAGGCATCGAGCAGGAACTTTGCTTGCTGTTTGCAGGCCCTTATGAAAGGCCTATCAGCACGAGGAGAAAATGATGAGTGCACAATTGAACGGCAAGCGCGTGGCCTTTCTGGTCACCGATGGCTTTGAACAGGTGGAACTGACCGGCCCGCGTGAAGCCTTGGAAAACAGCGGCGCGGTGGTCGATATCCTGAGCGAGAAAGAAGGCACGGTACGTGGCTGGAACCATGACGAACCCGCCGACGCGTTCAGCGTGGATGCGACTTTCGACAGTGCGCAGCTTGACCTCTACGACGCCTTGGTGCTGCCTGGCGGTGTGCAGAACTCCGACACCATTCGCTTGATCCCCGGTGCGCAGAAACTGCTAAAAAGCCATGATGCGGCCGGCAGGCCGCTGGCGGTTATCTGCCACGGCGCGTGGCTGCTGATATCGAGCGGGTTGGCCAAAGGCAAACGAATGACCAGCTACAAGACCTTGCAAGATGACATTCGCAACGCGGGCGGTACGTGGGTGGATGAACAAGTGGTGGTCGATGGCAACCTCATCACCAGCCGCCAGCCGGACGATATCCCCGCCTTCAATGAGCAGTTGATCAAGGCACTGGCAGACTGAACCTGCTACTGCTCAGTGCGTGCTGGTCGCCCATGATGCCGACCAGCACGCACTGATCACGCCAGCTGGATGAAAACCGAATAACTGCCCAGCAACACCCAGAAGCACAGGAAAATCCAGGGCGTGCGCAAGGAAAACAGCAGCGATTTGCGGTGCCCCGCCTGAGAGGTTTCAGCCTCGCAGAACAGCGGCGACTCGTCATAGGCCAGCCCCATCAGCGGTTCGCTGCGCAGCAAGTGGCTCTGCTTCATCTGCCAGTGCTCGATAATCCGGAAGGCCGCGCGGATGCCAGGCCAGGCATTCAGTGTACTGAGCACGCCGAGCAGTGCGAGAAAAGCCGGGACCATCAGGGTGAACATTTCGCCCCAGCTTTGGTTAAGGTTACCCATCGATGACACGTAGGCGATCACCAGGAACGACTGGGCCGCAAGATAAGCGTCGGTACGGTTGGCCAGGATGGTGGTCTCATACTGAATTTCGCGTCGATAGAAATCCAGCCGCTCCTTGGGCGTACCGAACATCCTCTCGTTCGTCTGATCGATCTCATGTTCCGGCGTGGAAGGCGTGATGATTCGAGGCACTGCAGACTCCTTGATGACGTGGGCCTCACCCATGCCAGCAAGCCCCGTCAGCGGTAGAGCTAGGCGGAGGGTAAAAATTCACTGGGAATGGGTGCATCAACCGCTCGTCGCTCAGCACGAAGATCCACTTCAACACTGGCCTGGCGCGCCTTTCGAACGGGAATGAGCGTTCCAACCCTGCAGGAGCTTCCAGCATGAGCGACTACCCTACCCCTCCATTCCCATCCCAACCGCAAAGCGTTCCCGGTTCCCAGCGCAAGATGGATCCGTATCCGGACTGCGGTGAGCAGAGCTACACCGGCAACAATCGCCTCGCAGGCAAGATCGCCTTGATAACCGGTGCTGACAGCGGCATCGGGCGTGCGGTGGCGATTGCCTATGCCCGAGAAGGCGCTGACGTTGCCATTGCCTATCTGAATGAACACGACGATGCGCAGGAAACCGCGCGCTGGGTCAAAGCGGCTGGCCGCCAGTGCCTGCTGCTGCCCGGCGACCTGGCACAGAAACAGCACTGCCACGACATCGTCGACAAGACCGTGGCGCAGTTTGGTCGCATCGATATCCTGGTCAACAACGCCGCGTTCCAGATGGCCCATGAAAGCCTGGACGACATTGATGACGATGAATGGGTGAAGACCTTCGATACCAACATCACCGCCATTTTCCGCATTTGCCAGCGCGCTTTGCCCTCGATGCCAAAGGGCGGTTCGATCATCAACACCAGTTCGGTCAACTCTGACGACCCGTCACCCAGCCTGTTGGCCTATGCCGCGACCAAAGGGGCTATTGCCAATTTCACTGCAGGCCTTGCGCAACTGCTGGGCAAGCAGGGCATTCGCGTCAACAGCGTCGCACCCGGCCCGATCTGGACCCCGCTGATCCCGGCCACCATGCCTGATGAGGCGGTGAGAAACTTCGGTTCCGGTTACCCGATGGGACGGCCGGGTCAACCTGTGGAGGTGGCGCCAATCTATGTCTTGCTGGGGTCCGATGAAGCCAGCTACATCTCGGGTTCGCGTTACGCCGTGACGGGAGGCAAACCTATTCTGTGATCGTGCTGCGGGGGCCTGCTGACGCGGGCCTCGGCGCCTCTGGCAGAGCGGTATAGAGCCTGGGCTTGACGCGTGCCCTACCAGACGTCATTAGCGTTGAACCCTGCCGCCCACTGCTACTCAACCTCATGCAAGCCATTTTTCATTCGCCCGCGACGAGGTGACACCATGAATGCTATCGACCTGCTGGTTCAAGACCATAAATTAGTCAAGAAGCTGCTGGAAGAGCTCTGTGCGACCACAGAGCGTGCCGTGAAGAAACGCGCCGAACTGCTGCAACGCATTGAGCAGGAACTGCAAATCCATACCGCTCTGGAGGAGGACATCCTCTACCCGGCGATCAAGCAAGCCGGTGGTAAAGAGGAAGCCAAGATGTATTACGAAGCCAAGGAAGAACACCGGACTGTCGACGCCCTGGTGCTGCCTGATCTGCTTCATACGCAACCAGGCACGCTTGAGTTCGCCGGTCGGGTCAAGGTGATGAAGGAGCTGCTTGAGCATCACATCGAAGAAGAGGAGGAAGAGCTCTTCCCCACCGCGAAAAAGCTCCTCGGCAAAGACCAACTGGACGAGCTGGGGCTCGCCATGCAAGCCCAGAAAAAACTGCTCAAGGGTGAGCAACGGGCCGCTTGAATCAAAGGCGCCAGCCGGGTCGGGCACGACCGGCCCGGCCTGACGCCAGGGATTAATGTTTGGGACTCGCTTCGATGGAGAGCTGGATCGACTTGCTGGAGTGGCCGGCCATGCTGGTCACGGTGGTGGCAGCCTGGTGTATCGGGTCGCACCGTCCAGGACGGCGCATGGTGGGCTTCTGCTGTTTTATCGCCAGCAACATACTGTGGTCAGTCTGGGGGTGGCATGCCCAGGCCTGGGCTTTGATTGTGCTGCAGCTTGTGTTGTGCCTGATGAACCTGAGGGGGTGGCGCAAGAATAAACGCGCTTCAAGTAAATCGCAGGTCACACTTGCCGAGCATCCCTTCGCACCGCCTGAGGAGGTACGCCCAACACACGGACGAATACCTCGCGCAGGTGCCGGCGGTCCCTGAACCCGGTTTCCTTGGCCACCACCTCCAGGCTGTGCCGGCTCTGCTCGATCATCAACCGGGCAGCCTCAAGCCGCAGCCCCTCGATGGCCTTGGCGGGTGACTGCCCGGTTTCGGCGGTGAATACACGGGTGAACTGCCGCGGGCTCAGGTGCGCCACCTGGGCCAGCTCTTCCACGCACAATGGGCGGCTGAGGTGCCTGCGCGCGTAATCCAGGGCGCTCTGGATACGGTCCGTCCTGGGCGACAGCGACAACAGTTCGGAGTGCTGGCACTGCCCGCCAGAACGGCGTTGGTGCATGACCATCTTGTGCGCTACCGACCTGGCCATCTCGTTACCCAGATCCTTTTCCACCATGCCCAGGGCCATGTCCAGGGCGGCGGTCATGCCGGCGGACGTCCAAATCGGCCCATCGACGATGAAGATCCGGTCTTCCTCGACGTCGATCTTCGGGTGCAACTCACGCAACTTGTTCGCGTAGGCCCAGTGGGTTGTAGCACGCCGCCCATCCAGCACCCCGGCCTGCGCCAGAACGAAACTCCCGGTGCATAGGCCCGCAGTGCGCCGCGCAGCGTCGACGAAGCCCCGCACGCTGGCCAGCACCTCGTCACCGGGTGGCGTCAACGGCGTCAGCGTACCCGTCACCATCCAGGTGTCGGCCAGGCCAGGGGCAGCCAACGGCAGCGTCTCGACAGACATCCCCAGCGAGGAGCGTACCGTGCCGCCCCCGACAGAAAAGTTCTCGAGCCTGTAAACCGCCTTGCCGGCGACGATATTGGCAAACTCGAACACGGTTTGCGTTGCCAGGCACATGATCTGAAAGCCTTCGGTTAACAAATAGCCGACCCGGTGCATGCTTGAGCCCCTCTGAGCAATGTCCTGAAAAACTACCATATACGTCCTTTAAGACAAAAACTGTCTTCTGCATGATGGCTCCACCCACTCAAAGCAACGGAGTATCACCATGACACAGGCATTCAAAGGCACCGCGCTTGTCACCGGCGCTTCCACCGGCATCGGTTCGCTCTACGCAGAACAGTTGGCACGCCGCGGCTATGACCTGGTACTGGTGGCCCGCAACCGGGAACGCCTCAACGCATTGGCGGCCCGGCTCACCACCGAAACGCGGCAGAACGTGGAAGTGTTCCCGGCCGACCTGGCCAATACAGATGACCTTGCCAAGGTAGAACGCAAGCTGCGCGAAGACGCCAGCATCAGCATGCTGGTGAACAACGCGGGCATCGGCACCCACACCAGCCTGCTGGAAAGCGATGTTGAACGCATGGCCGAAATGATCAGCCTGAACGTCACCGCCCTCACCCGCCTGACCTATGCGGCTGTACCCGGTTTCGTAGCGCGCAAGCAGGGGGCGATCATCAATATCTCGTCCATCGTCAGCCTGGCGCCAGAACTGCTCAACGGCGTCTACGGCGGCAGCAAGGCGTACGTCACTGCGTTCACCCAGTCCTTGAACAAGGAGCTGGCAGGCAAGGGGGTGCAGGTGCAGGCGGTACTGCCCGGGGCCACCGCCACTGACTTCTGGCAAATCGGCGGCTTACCGGTCGAAAACCTCGACCCCGGCATCGTGATGTCGGCCCAGGACCTGGTGGACGGTGCGCTGCAGGACTTCGACAACGGAGTGCTGATCTCCTTACCGTCGATGCAAGATCTGCAAGCCTTCGACCAATACGAAGCTGCCCGGCAGGCCTTGTTCAGCCAGCTGTCCAGCAACCAGCTTGCACCGCGTTACAGCGCCAGCTGACGAATGCGTGTGAGGCGCTTACGCTTGGTAACGAGCGCCTCACACCATTTTCACTGAGGGAGAGAAAGTCTTGCGCTATTTGGCCAGTTTATCGACTTAATCCAAACCACTAGCCTGAACTCACTTTTCCAATACCCAAGAGGTTGCGCCCATGAAGGCTGTCGTTTACACCCAACCCGGTTTGCCGATCCAGGACCCGCAGTCGTTGTATGACGCGCAGTTGCCCGAACCCAAGCCGGGAGCCCGGGATCTGCTGGTCGAGGTAAAGGCCATTGCTGTCAACCCGGTCGACACGAAAATCCGCGCGAGCCGCGGCGGTGAGCAACCACAGGTTCTCGGTTGGGATTCGGTTGGCGTTGTTCGCGAGGTTGGGCCAGAGGTCACGTTGTTCCAACCTGGCGATGAGGTTTTCTACGCCGGTGCCATCGACCGTGCTGGCAGCTACAGTGAGCGCCATGTGGTGGACGAGCGTATCGTTGGACGCAAGCCCCGCAGCCTGGACAACGCCAGTGCCGCAGCCCTGCCCCTTACTTCCATCACCGCATGGGAGCTGCTGTTCGACCGCCTGGGTGTCGAAGAAAACGGGGGCCAGGGTCAAAGCCTACTGGTGATTGGAGCCGCCGGCGGAGTGGGATCGATCCTGGTCCAGCTCGCCAGCAAACTCACACAGCTGGTGATCATCGGCACAGCGTCGAGGCCTGAAACCAAAGCCTGGGTCAAGGAACTGGGGGCGCATCATGTCATCGATCACACCAAACCGATCCCGCATCAACTGGAAGCGCTCAAGCTGAGCCCGGTCGACCATGTGATCAGCCTGACCCATACCGACACCTACCTCCCCCAACTGGTCGAAGTGCTTCGCCCACAAGGCAAGCTCGCGCTGATCGACGACCCGGCGCAACTGGATGTCATGCCGCTCAAGCGCAAATCCCTCTCCCTGCACTGGGAGCTCATGTTCACGCGTTCGCTGTACCAGACCGAGGACATGATCAAGCAGCATCAACTACTCGATCGCATTTCACAGCTGGTCGATGATGGGGTGCTCAAGACCACCCTCGGCGAGCACTACGGCACTATCAACGCCGAGCATCTCAAACGCGCTCACGCCCTGATCGAGAGCGGGAAAGCACGCGGCAAGATTGTTCTGGAAGGTTTCTGATCGCGTTCCGGTTCTGATCCAGGGCTCAGCTTTCAAGACCACCCCGGCCTCCGCTTCGCGAATGCACAAGCCATGAACCACCACCTGAAAGGAACGTTTCACGGCGGCGGCTGGCCTCCTCAAGGCTTTGCAGTGCGCCCTTTTTTCCACTGCGCCCTCGAGACACCTTCAGCGTAGCCGGTGACACCGATCGCTACCTGCTGAATGCGGCCGCCATGCTGAAGGAAGGCCTCGACCTGCTCGCAGATGCGCACATGGGCTTTTTGGGCCGCGCTGGGGTACGTCTGGGACATGTTGGCATCTCGGTTATGAGCCACTGAACGACAGTCACCCGAGCAGGCACTATACACCCTGCAGTGCCATCAGGGCCTGAAGCCTGCCAAAACCCTAATGCC
>NZ_JBICKH010000063.1:0-1485 GCF_043103905.1 Pseudomonas sp. yb_2
GCGCTGGGCGGTGCCGCGAAGGTGGATGTCACCGACACCACCGACGAAGTCGTGGCCAAGTTGACCGCGACCCCTTCGGTGACCGAAGGCGGCGAGATCACCTACACCATCACGCTGACCAACAAAGACGGTCTGCCAATCAACAACCACAGTGCATTGACCTTCACGCTGAGCGACGGCAAAACCGTCATCACCGTGCCGGCTAATGGCACCGTGGGTACTGCCACTGTCACTGCCCCGGACAACGTCTACGTCGGCACCAACGACCCTGTGATCAAATCGATCGCAACCGTTGAAGGTGCGGATGTCGGCAAGTTCGAGCAACTGACGCTGGACAAGACCCCGGTCAGCACGTCGGTCACCGACGAGCCGGGCACCCCAGGCAACGAAGGCGACTTGGTCAAGGTCACCATCACAGCCGACCAGACCTCGGTGGCTGAGAACGTCAAACCGACCTTCACCGTGCACGTCAACCAGCCGCTGGCCCACGACCTGGTCGTGACCCTGAGCAACAATGCCCAGGTCACCATCAAGGCCGGTGAAACCAGCGCGCCGTACACCCACGCTGCGCAGGGTGATGACGTTTACAACGACGCTGGCCAGATCAGCCTGGGCATCACCTCGGCGGTGGACGCCACTGGTGCGACCTTCGAGAACCTGGAGCTGGGCGGTGCGGCTTCGGTTCAAGTGACCGACACCACCGACGAAGTGGTGGCCAAGCTGACTGCGACCCCGTCGGTCACCGAAGGCGGCGAGATCACCTACACCATCACCCTGACCAACAAAGACGGCCTGCCGATCAACAACCACAGTGCATTGACCTTCACGCTGAGCGACGGCAAGACCGTCATCACCGTGCCGGCCAACGGCACCGTGGGCACTGCAACCGTGACTGCCCCGGACAACGTCTACGTCGGCAGCAACGACCCTGTCGTGATGTCGATCGCTACCGTTGGCGGTGCGGACGTCGGTAAGTTCGAGCAACTGACGCTGGACAAGACGCCGGTCAGCACGTCGGTCACCGACGAGCCAGGTACCCCAGGCAACGAAGGCGACCTGGTCAAGGTCACCATCACCGCCGACCAGACTTCGGTGGCCGAGAACGTCAAACCGACCTTCACTGTTCACGTCAACCAGCCGCTGGCTCACGACCTGGTCGTGACCCTGAGCAACAATGCCCAGGTCACCATCAAGGCCGGCGAGACCAGCGCGCCGTACACCCACGCTGCGCAGGGCGATGACGTTTACAACGATGCTGGCCAGATCAGCCTGGGCATCAACTCGGCGGTAGACGCCACTGGTGCGACCTTCGAGAACCTGCAACTGGGCGGCAACGCTTCGGTTCAAGTGACCGACACCACCGACGAAGTGGTGGCCAAGCTGACTGCGACCCCGTCGGTCACCGAAGGCGGCGAGATCACCTACACCATCACGCTGACCAACAAAGACGGTCTGCCAATCAACAACCACAGTGCATTGACCTTC
>NZ_JBICKH010000064.1:0-114877 GCF_043103905.1 Pseudomonas sp. yb_2
GCGTCGCCATCGCAAATGGACGGTTCGCTGAGTCAAAACAGACGAGTTCGCTTCTTGCTTCTTGCTTCTTGCTTCTTGCTTCTTGGATGTGGGCATTCACATCGAGTAGGTATTCATTCACGCAGGTGGCGCATAGTCACCTTTCCGCCCTTACGGCGGGTCACTTTTTGTCAAACGCGACAAAAAGTAACCAAAAAACGCTGGCTCCCATCATCCGGCCCCTGCGCTACGCTCCGGGGTTCCCTCGCTACGGTCTTGCTCCCGGGAGTACGCGCTGCAGGCCCCATCCATGGGGCCTCAGCGCTTGACGGGCATCCATGCCCGTCACCTCCCTCCGCAAGCCCTACGCTCGGCCTCCTGAAGTCGCAATCTGCGTCGCCTGAACTATCGCGCACTTAGAAGCAAAAGCCACGGCAACGGCAACGGCAACGGCAACGGCAACGGCAACGAACCGAGTCTGATCAACGGTCCTTGAACTGTGCCTCACGCTTGGCGATGAATGCGGCCATGCCTTCTTTCTGGTCTTCGGTGGAGAAAGCCGCATGGAAGACCCGACGCTCAAAGCGAACCCCCTCGCTGAGGGTTACTTCAAATGCCCGGTTGACGCTCTCCTTGACCATCATGCTCACCGGAATCGACTTGCTGGCAATGGTCGCCGCCACCTTCAGCGCCTCTTCCACCAGCTCTGCCTGCGGCACGATCCGCGCCACCAGGCCTGCACGCTCGGCTTCTTCCGCGCCCATCAGGCGGCCGGTCAGGCAAAGCTCCATGGCCTTGGCCTTGCCCACCGCACGCGTCAGGCGCTGGGTACCGCCCATGCCCGGCAGCACGCCCAGGTTGATTTCCGGTTGACCAAATTTGGCATTGTCCGCAGCGAGGATAAAGTCGCACATCATCGCCAGCTCACAGCCGCCGCCCAGGGCAAATCCAGACACGGCAGCAATGATCGGCTTACGGCGATTGGCGATGCGGTCAGCGTCGCTGAACAGGTCGTCGACGTAGATCTGCGGGTATTGCAGCTCGGCCATTTCCTTGATGTCGGCGCCAGCGGCAAAGGCTTTGGCCGAGCCTGTCAGCACCACGCAGCCGATGTTCGGGTCGCGCTCGAGCTGGTCCAGAGCCTGGTTGATCTCGCCGACAATCTGCGCGTTCAGCGCATTGAGCGCCTGCGGCCGGTTGAGGGTGATCAGGCCAACCTTGCCGTGGATGTCCAACAGGATGGTTTCGAATGCCATGCAGTCTGCTCCTTCAAAGATTGCGCGCAATGACCATGCGCTGAATGTCGCTGGTGCCTTCGTAGATCTGGCAAACCCGAACGTCGCGGTAGATCCGCTCCAGCGGGAAGTCACTCAGATAGCCATAACCGCCCAGGGTCTGCAAGGCATCCGAACAGACCTTTTCGGCCATTTCCGAGGCAAACAGCTTGGCCATCGACGCTTCCACCAGCGCCGGGCGCCCCGCATCACGAAGGGCAGCGGCATGCAATACCATCTGCCGGGCAACGGAAATTTTCGTTGCCATGTCAGCCAGGCGAAACGCCACGGCCTGGTGCTCGATCAGCGGTTTGCCAAAGCTCTGGCGCTCGTTGGCATAGTCCCGCGCCACTTCGAACGCCGCGCGGGCCATACCCACCGCTTGCGAGGCGATGCCGATACGGCCGCCTTCAAGGTTGGCCAGGGCGATCTTGTAGCCTTCACCCTCCGCCCCCAGCCGGTTGGCCACTGGCACTTGCACATTGTCGAAAACGATCTGGCAGGTGTCGGAGGCGTGCTGGCCGAGTTTGTCCTCCACCCGCGCTACCTGGTAGCCCGGCGAATCGGTCGGCACGATGAAGGCGCTGATGCCACGCTTGCCGGCCTCCGGGTCGGTGACCGCAAACACGATCACTACGCCGGCGTTCTGCCCCGAGGTAATGAACTGCTTGCTGCCATTGAGCACGTAATGGTCGCCTTCCAGGCGTGCGCGGGTCTTCAGGCTGCTGGCATCGGAGCCAGCCTGCGGCTCGGTCAGGGCGAAAGCACCGAGCATCGCACCTGTCGCCAGCGGGGTGAGGAACTGCTCTTTCTGCTGCTCGTTGCCGAAGCGCAGGATCGGCACGCAACCCACCGAGTTGTGCACGCTCATGATGGTCGAGCAGGCGCCATCGCCCGCAGCGATTTCCTCCAGCGCCATGGCATAGGCCACATAACCCGTGTCGCTGCCGCCCCACTGCTCGGGCACCAGCATGCCGAACAGGCCCAGTTCGGCCATTTCGTCGATGGCCTCTTTCGGAAAGCGATGGTCCTTGTCCCATTGCTCGGCAAACGGCTTCAGGCGTTCCTGGGCGAACGCACGTACCGCGTCGGCGATCTGTTGTTGCTCGTCATTTACCAGCATGGTTCACCTCAATACAGGCATTCAACAGCCATGGCCGTGGCCTCGCCACCGCCGATGCAGATGGCCGCCACACCCCGACGCAGATTGTTCTGGCGCAAGGCCGACAACAGGGTGACCAGAATACGTGCGCCAGAAGCGCCGATCGGGTGACCGAGGGCGCAGGCGCCGCCGTGGATATTGACCTTGTCGTGTGGCAGATCGAGGTGTTTCATGGCCGCCAGGGTGACCACGGCGAAGGCCTCGTTGATCTCGAACAGGTCGACTTCGGCCAGGTTCCAGCCGGTGCGTTTCATCAGTTTGTCGATCGCGCCGATCGGGGCGGTCGGGAACAGCGCCGGGGTGTCGGCAAAGGCGGCGTGGCCGTGGATGACGGCCAATGGCTTGAGGCCACGTTTGTCGGCCTCGGAGCGGCGCATCAGTACCAGCGCCGCAGCGCCGTCGGAAATCGAACTGGCGTTGGCCGCCGTCACGGTGCCGCCTTCACGAAACGCCGGTTTGAGCTGCGCAATCTTGTCCAGACGCGCCTTGGGCGGCTGCTCGTCATCCTTGATGACGCGCTTTTCCTTGCCCTCGGTGACTTCCACCGGCACGATCTCGGCGGCAAAACGGCCGCTGCTGATGGCTTCCTGCGCTCGGGTCAGCGAGGCGATGGCGAACTGGTCCTGGGCCTCGCGGCTGAAGGCATTGGCCTGGGCACAGTCCTCGGCAAAGGTACCCATCAGGCGGCCTTTGTCGTAGGCGTCTTCGAGACCGTCCATGAACATGTGGTCGATGATCTTGCCGTGGCCCATGCGGTAGCCGCCACGGGCTTTGTCCAGCAGGTACGGCGCGTTGGTCATGCTTTCCATGCCACCCGCCACTACCACGTCTGCGGTGCCGGCCAGCAGCAGGTCATGGGCCATGATCGCGGCTTGCATACCCGAGCCGCACATCTTGTTCAGGGTGGTGCAGGTGGTGTGCTTGTCCAGCCCGGCGCCCAGCGCGGCCTGGCGTGCCGGTGCCTGGCCCTGGCCGGCCGGCAGCACGCAGCCGAACAGTACCTGCTCGACACCGGCGGCATCGATGCCGGCCCGTTCCACGGCAGCACGAATGGCGGCGCTGCCCAGTTGCGGCGCAGTCAGGCTCTTGAGGTCGCCCTGCAACCCGCCCATGGGCGTGCGCACGGCGCTGACGATAACGATGGGGTCATTGGCGAGGGTCATGTTCGCTCTCCTTACTTGGCAGCCATGCGCAGCGCACCGTCGAGGCGGATGACCTCACCGTTGAGCATGCTGTTCTCGATGATGTGGCGGGCCAGCGCGGCGTATTCCTGCGGGCGGCCCAAGCGGGGCGGGAACGGTACGCCGGCAGCCAGTGAAGCACGTACCTCATCGCTCATGCCGGCCATCATCGGGGTTTCAAAGATGCCCGGAGCGATGGTCATCACGCGGATGCCGAAGCGTGCCAGTTCGCGCGCGGCCGGCAAGGTCAGGCTGGCAATGGCCCCCTTGGAGGCAGCGTAGGCGGCCTGGCCAATCTGGCCGTCATAGGCGGCAATGGAGGCCGTGTTGATGATGACCCCACGCTCGCCGCTCTCATCGGCAGCCCCTTCGGCCATGGCCGCCGCAGCCAGACGCAACAGGTTGAAGCTGCCGATCAGGTTGACGTTGATGACCTTGGCGAAGCTGGCCAGGCCATGCGGGCCCTGCTTGCCCAGCACCTTCTCGGCACCGACGATACCGGCACAATTGACCAACCCATGCAAGCTGCCAAAGGCGCTGACAGCTGCATCGACAGCCGACTGGGCCGCCTGCTCGTCACTGATATCAGCCACGGCGAAACGGGCATTGTCGCCCAGTTCGCGGGCCTTGGCTTCGACAGCCTGGGCATTGAGGTCGACCAGCATGACCTTGGCGCCAGCCTCGACCAGCATCTGTGCAGTCGCGGCACCCAGCCCGGAAGCGGCGCCGCTGACGATGAAATGTTTATTGGCTATGTGCATGAGTACTTTCCTTTCAGACGCTGGCAGGGGTGGCCTGTTGCGCTTGTTGTTTGGCGACTTCCTGGTTGCGCAGGATGAAGCGTTGCAGCTTGCCGCTCGGGGTCTTGGGCAGCTCGCTGACGAATTCGATTTCCCTGGGGTAGGCATGCGCGTAGAGGCGCTGGCGCACATGCTGGCGCAAGGTTTCTTCCAGCTCGACGCTGCCGGCGTAGCCGCTGGCCAATACCACGAACGCCTTGATCAGCTCGGTACGCTCCGGGTCGGGCTTGCCGATCACCGCTGCCTCTATCACCGCCGGGTGCTCGATCAACGCGCTTTCCACATCGAACGGCCCCACCCGGTAACCGGAGGTGGTGATTACGTCGTCGCTACGGCCAACGAAGCTGATGCTGCCATCCGGGTTCAGCTCGACAGTGTCGCCGCTGAGGTAGTACTTGCCGACGAAGGCTTTGGTCGGCAGGCCGTGGTAACCGCCGAACCAGCACAGCGGCGACTGCTCACGGTCAACGGCGAGGATGCCTGGCTGGCCGGCTGGCAGTTCGTTACCTTGCTCGTCCAGCACCACGATGCGGTGGCCGGGGATGGCATAGCCGGCTGAGCCCAGGTGCACCGGATGCTGCAGGCCATGGTGGTTGCACAGCACCATGCCCAGTTCGGTCTGGCCGTAGTGATCGTGAATGGTCACGCCCAGCTCGTCGGCGAACCAGCGGATCACCTCGGGGTTCAGCGGTTCGCCGGCACTGCTGACCACCCGCAGGCGGCCCTTGATCGGTGCCGAGAAATCTTTGCCCGCCGCAATCAGCAAGCGATACGCGGTGGGCGAGCCGGCCAGGTTGGTGATGCCCAGCTTGTCGATCACCCGGGCGCAGCTCTCGACACTGAACGGGCCATCGTAGAACGTGGTGGCGTGCCCCAGCGACAACGGACCGGTAACGGCGTAATACAAGCCGTAAGCCCAACCCGGGTCGGCCAGGTTCCAGAAGTTGTCCTCGGGCAGCAGCTCGATGGCATCACGCATGTAGCCCTGAAACGCGACGATCGCACGCAGTGGCACTTCCAGGGGTTTTGCAGGGCCAGTGGTTCCGGAAGTGAACATCAGCAGGAATGGATCGTTGCCTGAGCGCATCACCGGCTCACATACGTCCGCTGCGCGTTCCAGGCATCGCTGGAAGTCCAGCTCACCACTGCGGGCCTTGACAGTGATGATGGTCGGGCAGGCGTGCACATCGTCCAGCTTGGCGCGGTTGTGGCTATCGGTGACCACCACTCGGGCATGGGATTGCTCAAGCCGGTGCTCGATGGCCTTGGGGCCGAACGCGGTGAACAAGGGCTGGTAAACCGCCCCGAGGCGCCAGGTAGCGAGGATGGTCACCAGCAGTTCAGGGGTACGCGGCATCAAGCCGGCAACCCGGTCTCCGGCGCCTACCCCCTGCGCCTTTAACACATTGGCGAACCGAGCAGCCTGCACCTGAAGCTGATCGAAGCTATAGCGCGCGCTGTTACCATCGCGGTCCTCATGAATCAGTGCCAGCTTGCCGTCACCGGCATGCCGGTCACAGCATTCGACACAGGCATTAAGGGCTTCAAGGTTGCCGTGCAATGCCGTCACAACGGCCTGGTCATGGTCGAACGTACGAGCGGCCTCGGCGTAATCGCGCATCATCGGACTCCTGGTTTCTTGTTTTTGGAGTTGAAGCATCGGTCCGACGATGTTCGCGCCGCTCATGCGCGGCGGCAATGGCCAAAGCTGTCAATCTGGATGACTGGTTTGGCCGCCGCTAATCACCCCTCTGCGCGCTCGGCTGCACGCAGGTAGGACTGGGTGAGCCCTGCGACCAGGCGCTCGATATCGAGGTCCTGCTGTTCCTGTAGCCGGCGTAGTTGCTGCTCGAAGGCCGCCGGCGCCAAGACAGGACGTTGAGCCTGCAGCTCAAGCGTGCGCCGAGTGTAATCCGCACTGAGGGCATCGAACATTTGGTCATGTTGCTGGCGCAGGTAACGGCGCCAGAACGCGCGCTGGCTCAGGCTATCGGTCAGGCCCTCGATGGTCTGCGCGCGCGTAACCCGCAGAAATGCATCCTCTACCTGGGCCTGTGTCAGCGCGACAGCATCGGGATAGCGCATGGCATACGGCTGGTTGGGCAACCGCAAACGGCTACGAAGTTGCACCCTGTAAGCCAGCCCCAATGCCAACTGGTCGACATGTTCACTGGCAGCCAGACGCTGCCGGCCATCCTGGTAGGCAATCCCTTCCAGTTGATCCAGCCGGAACAGTTGCCTGCCCAGTTCAAGCAACTCGCCCCTGCGTTCAGGGTTGACTGCGGCGGCTTCGGCCTGCGCCTGCCTCACCAATACCTGCAATGCACTGAAATGGCTGGCAACGGCGTCCGAACATGACAGCGGCAGGCCGGCCCGCTCAAAAATCCGCCGGCACAGCACCGGGTCGCCGTCCAGCGTAGCCAGCAGTGTCCATACCCCGTCAACCAGCGCATCCCGCCCTTCACCCGCTTGGCTGTAGTCCGCAGTCATCTCCAGGCGAGCCAACAACCTGAACAACCCGCTGCTACCCGGTTGCTCCAGCAACCGCAGCCACACGGCCTCACGCTCGGCCTGAACCGTCGCATCCGTATGGCCTACCCAACGCGTACGGGCCCTGGCCAGGTCAACTGACCCCAACTGCTCAGGTGAGTGCCGGTGCTCTTCGATCACATCGAGTGCATACAACCCTCTTTGCTGCATGACCGACAAGGGGTTGTTTTCTATCAGAATGGCGCGTCGAAATGCATAAGGCATCAGCTGGATCTCGGTGGGCACTTCGCGGAGTTGATTGTTGCGCAGGTCAGCACACTCGAGTAGACCACAGAGCTCCAGGCGAAGCGGCCAACTGCCCAGGCGACAATGACGCAGGTTCAGGCTTGTCAGCCGAGAAAGTTGGTGGAAGCTCATGTCCAGCGCTTCCAGCCGGTTATGACTGAGATCAAGATGCGCAAGGTTGGACAAACCATGCAAAACGCCGATCGCCTGGGCATCGAGGCGTATCTCGTTATGCGCCAACCGAAGCGATTGAAGATTCGGTAAATGGGCAATGCCTGTTGGTAGACGCATCAACGCGTTGTTGTTGAGGTTCAGGTGCGTCAGGGCAGTGAAGGGGCGAAGGAAGTCGACCGGTATGTCAGTAATCCGGGTGTCGTTCACGCTCAGCAGGGTAATGCGATGGAAATCGATGTTCGGCGGCAGTGCCGGCAGTGTGCGCAAACTCAAACCGCTCATCGACAAGCGCTGCCCTTGTGTTTGCCCCTCGCCGGCCGAAACAGGCTCGCCCTGCAGTCGCCAGGCTCGCAGGATGCTATCGGCCGTCAACCTGCGGGCGGCGCGTCGACCCTCCTGCAACTCGGCACCGACCCAGCGATTCAGGTACAGCACCAGTTGGTCATGGGCTTCCTGCAGTTCTACCAGGCGCTCGAAGACTGGCTGTGGGCCTTGTTGCACACGCGCCAGCTCCACATCGAGCGCGGCCTCGTCCAGGCCAGGATAAAGCGACCGTAGCTGGTCACGAATGATCGCCCGCTCATCTCTGGGTGCAGCGCCAGGGCGGCCACTGAGCGGGTATCCCACGCGCCCATCGTCCATGCGACGCCCTGGATTGAGCCAGGCCTGCTCCTCTGGCCAGCCGAGCATGCGCGCGATATCCCAATGGGAAGCGGGTAACCGCGCCAGAAGTTTCTCACGCAGTTGGCTCGCCGCAGCACTGCCCACCAGTTGCATCGCTGCCCGCTGCTCTGATGTCAGTGCGGCAGAAAGCGCCTCGAAGATACATCCCGGCTCGTCAGCGATAAACACGTGTGGCAAACCTGACCCGTTGTAGATCAGAAACCTGCCTTCATGCCTGACCACTATTCTTCTTGCCTCGGTTCGCCCGCCGCTACCGAGGCGCCTGATAGACCGCCCATCCAGCCCGCGGTCGCGCAAGTCGAGGTCAAGTTGCTCGAGTTCGAAGCTATCCAGCAACGCAAGGGCCAGTTCGCCGGTGACATCACTGTACGCCGTGCTCAGATACAACCCCGCCAGCCCCCGGCTCAGGCGAGCCAGACGCAAGAGCGAACGGGCGTTCTTCGCGCACGGCAATGGCAGCCGCCGCTCGACACGCGCCATTTGGTGCTCAAGCTCATGCGCCTGGCCGGTTACTTCATTTATGTAGGCCGAAGGCAAACCCGGGAAGTCCCGTTTTACCAACATGCTCAGCGGGTCTGCTGCCAGTGACTGTTCTGTCAGGCGAGCAAACAATTGCGGCCGCAACCCAGCCTCATGCACCTGCATCTGCTCCAGTCCGGCGCCCACGCCTGGCCTTGCTTCACACCAGGCCAGCAGCTCCCTGTCCGATGGCATCAACGCCTTCAGCCGAACACGCTCGAAAAACCTTTCAATGCGTGCATGCGCCTGGAAGGCGCGCAAGGTTTGGCCAAGGCTCACCGGCGCCGGGCGATTCTCCACGAGAACGCCGCGCAACAAGTCTGCATCGATACCTGCCACCCGCATTATCTGCTCGGCCTGATGCGCGTCGACAGGGGAAAGCTGTGGCCATAATGCATCCAGCATGCGGGCAGGCGCCTGCCAGCTTAAGGGTTGTTCACGCATCAGCTGCCAGCCACGCTCACCGTTGTGCAACACGACCGGCCCGTAGCCACCCTCACTCGCTGCATGGCGCAGGCGATAGGGGCCATCGACGACGGGCTGATGCACTTCGAGGTAACGTCCATCGATACGGACCCAGCGGCGGCCCGCCTCGCCACCGCGCTCCTCCTCGAGCAGATCGACAGGGCCCGGCAATGATCGATAATTTCTGGCGTTGAACTGCCACAGGCGACTGCGCCCATTCCCAAGGCTTACCGGCTCCAGGCCCGCGACAAACGCACTGCGCACAAAACTGACACCCGCCACCGTCGCTGCGGTAGCCGCCAAGGTTTCGGCGACCCCCAGCAGATGCTGCAGCGCTTCGTGTTGGTGCCCCTTCGACCAATCCCTCATCCCTTCGAACACTTCAGCGCACGTCTGAGCAACCACCTGCCCCAGCAGCACGCCCCCCACAGCCGGGATGAAAAGGCCGGCGAGGTTTACCAGGTCCAGACCTGCCGCCTTCCACTCAGCGTGTCTGGCGCTAACCGCCCGGCTATCAGCGTCAGCGGTCGGTACCAGCAGCAACCGGGCATCTTCCTTGACCCGTTGCACTTGCCGAGTCGCCAGTTGCGTGAAAACCCCTCCCCCAGGTGTTTCACCCTCAAGCTCGAGGTCCGGCAGCTTGTCTTTCAGGCGCTTGCCGAGGGTACTGACAAAACCTGCACGGTGCTCAAGGCTGATGAGCTGTGTGAAGAACTGCCAGTAACCCGGATCTTGCAACAACATTGCCACGGTACTGTTCATGGAGGCGGCATTGTCGAAGAACCGCAATGCCTGCCGGGGATCACCAGGCAGGTAAAGCACGATGCCCCGTTCATTTCCCGCCTTGTCATGCAGGTGGATCAGCAAGCCATCGACCACAGGTTTCCCTATTGCCCTCAACAGCATGGGTTTGCCTTCGAGCCCTTGTTGTCGCCCCTCCTGAGCGGGGTCCACCACCTCACGCAAGGCGAGCTGCACATCGACGCTTATGTTTCCCTGCAATGCCGCAAGCTCGGTCGCCAGCTTCAACCCCGAACGTTTGTCTTCAGCCAGCACCGCCTGGGTAGCTGGCGGGAAGATCCTTTGCAACGCGTCCTGATAACGCTGACCAACGTCCAGATTGCGACAGGCCGTAATCAATGCTTCCAGCGATGCATTCAATGGTTTATCGCTGCCTGGCAAAACCAGCCCCGTGCCCTCGTAGTAGCGGGTATTCGCAGCAAAGTTGCGCATCAGCCGCAGTAACCCGTTCTCACGCGTCTGGCTGTACCCGTATGTCTGTTGCAAGGTACCTGGCAGTGTGCCGAAGCGTGGCGCCACCCGCAGCCACTCGAGCTGGGCAAATACCTGCCCGTCCGGCAACGGTGCATCCAGCAACGCCGCCAGGTGCTTCTCGGCAAACTGCTGGAGCGGCAGTAACTCAAGCGTCAGGCCACTCAAGCGTGCCTGGCTGGCATGGTGCGCGTTCAGACTGGTGCGCAGGGTGTTGATCTGGCCCCTTGACGCGCGTTTGAGCCACTCAGGTAATCGGGCACCGATGAATCGGTCATGGCCCGTCGCGTTGATGATCATGGTGGGTTCCCCTAGCTATATGACGAAGCCAACCATGTTGTTCAAATGTCGGCCCAGGATGCAGAGGGAACGGGTTCGATCGGCGCCTGCTCGGTAAGCCTTCTGGGCCCGCGCGGTAATGCACTACTGCAGGAAGCGTTCGCCCTTCAGTGCCCTGCCCCTCGCGCCTGGATCAATGCCCGATAATGTCCCGGGTTGCAGCCGAACCACTTGCGAAATGCCTTATAGAACGAGCTGCTGTCGGCGAACCCCAAACGCTCGGCAAGCTCGCCCATGGCCACGTCTTCCTGGCTGAGCCAGGCGATCGCCAGCTCCCGTCGTACGCTGTCCTTCAAGCCCTGGTAGTTCTGCCCCTCTTCTGCCAGGCGCCGACGCAGGGTCGATGGCGACAGGCACAGCTGCCGGGCCAGGCGGTCAGCATCGGGCCATTGCTCAGGGGCCAGGCGCAACAGGTCGGTGCGGATACGCCGCCCGAGGCTGGCCGGGTCACGGTACTTGACCAGGATATTGCCCGGCGCTTCGGCCAGAAAACGCTGCAGCTCCTCCTCGCTGCGCCGCAGGGGCAAGTCGAGGTATTGCGAAGCAATGATCATGCGTGTGCGTGGACGCTCAAAATGCAGGTTCTCCGAAAACATGACCCGATAGTCGTCGCAAAAGGGTGGTTCGGCACAACGCAGATCAATGCTCAGAATCGGGATGCGCCGCCCGGCCAGCCAGCAGGTCACCCCATGCACGATCATCCAGAAGGTGAAATAGGTGAACGCGCGGCGCGGTTCGTCACGCGGCTCATTAATGACAATTTCGGCCAGGCCTTGCTGGCGCACCAGGCTGGGCTGCATGTCTTGAAGCATCAGCGACAGAAAGGCCAGCGAGGTTTCCAGGCCTGCGCCCAGGGTCGGCTGGCCCATGCTGGCACGGCACATGAACGCCAGGCTGCCACTGCACAGACCGCGCGGGTCCATCGCGAAGAATTCGTCGTTGCAGCGCCGGGCCAGCAAGCGCCACAGGCGGGCATAGGACTCGGCACTGACCCTTGCCTCTGGCAGGTGCAGTTGTTCAACGGCGATGCCCGCCCTGGCCAGCAAGCCACTGTCAGGCTCACCGGCAGGGCAGGTCTGCAACAGCGCTTCGCGCACCAGCTGCATGGAAATGGTGTCTTTGTCGCTCATCGACGGTCCTGTCGGCTGATTGCCGGCCATATTAGGGTCTGTATGAAAAGCCGAGGGTGCCCCGTAGCAAACAGCCATCATAGCCCTGCTGCCAGGCTCAGGAATGCCTGAATCAGGCGCAGTTCGCGACGGCGCTCCAGGCAGCCGATCACGTGTTGGTTGACAAGGCCCTCGCCGGCCAATGGTCGTGCCACCACACGGGGATCATTGGCCACTTCAGTGGAAGAAACAACGCCAATCCCCAGCTGCGAGGCCACAGCCTCGGTTACCGCCTCCCGGCTGTCCAGCTCCAGCAATACACGCGGTTGCACGCCCGCCTTGATGCAGGCCTTGTCGAAGGTGCGCCGGGTGGTGGAGCTGGGTTCGCGCAGCACCATGATCTGCTGGTGCAGCGCGGCCAACGGCAAGTCCTCCCGCGCGCTGGCCCAGGCGTGCCCCACCGGTAACAGCGCACACAGGCGCGACTCACAGAGATTTTGCAGATGCAGCCCCTTGCGCGGCTCGATTTCGGTCAGCACCGCCACGTCGGCATGCTCGCCGAGCAGCGCAGCCAAGGTCTCCTGAGCATTGCCCAGGCGCAAGTTGACGGTGACACCAGGGTACCGCTCACGCAGCAGCGCCAGCATCGGCATGACCCGATGCGGGCCGTCGGCGGCTACCTCCAGGCGCCCGGTCAGCAACTGGCGGTTGGCCTCAAGCATGGCCTGCGCTTCTTCGGCCAGGCCGAACATGGCGCGCGTGATGGCCGCCAGGCGCGTGCCCTCCTCGGTCAGCTCCACGCGCCGTGCAGTACGCCGCAACAAGGTGATCTGGTAGTGCTCCTCCAGGGCCTTGACGTGCCCGGTCACCGCCGGCTGGCTGATGAACAGGCGCTCGGCAGCACGGGTAAAGCTGCCCTCACGGGCCACGGCGTCGAAGGCGCGTAGCTGGAACAGGTTCATATTTATCGGCCTGACTTATAGCTGGGATAACAACAAACAATTTGATTGATGGCAGCGCGAATTGCAACCTAGGCCCCGTAGTTTCAGCCCACCGCTTGTGAGGAATAACGGAATGAGCAACGCCCCGATTCTGCTGACCCCAGGTCCCCTGACCACATCAATCCGCACCCGCCAAGCCATGCTGGTGGACTGGGGCTCCTGGGACCGTGACTTCAACCAATTGACTGCCAGCGTCTGCGAACAACTGTTGGCCATCATCGACGGCGCCAGCAGCCACCACTGCGTGCCCCTGCAAGGCAGCGGTACCTTCGCCGTGGAAGCGGCCATCGGCACCTTGGTGCCACGCGATGGCAAGGTTCTGGTACTGATCAACGGCGCGTACGGCCAGCGCCTGGCGAAGATCTGCAAAGTGCTGGGTCGCACCTACAGCACCTTCGAAACGGCCGAAGACCAGCCGACCACCGCCGCCGACGTCGACCGGCTGCTGGCCGAAGACCCGGCCATCACCCATGTGGCGCTGATCCACTGCGAAACCAGCACCGGCATCCTCAACCCGCTGCCCGAGATCGCCCAGGTGATCAAACGCCATGGCAAGCGCCTGATCATCGATGCCATGAGCTCGTTCGGAGCATTGCCGATCGATGCCCGCGAAATCCCCTTCGAAGCACTGATCGCGGCCTCCGGAAAGTGCCTGGAAGGCGTACCCGGCATGGGCTTCGTCTTCGCCGAAAAAAACGCCCTGGCGGCCGCCGAAGGCAATGCCCACTCGCTGGCCATGGACCTGCACGACCAGCACGCCTACATGGCCAAGACCGGGCAATGGCGCTTCACCCCGCCTACCCACGTGGTCGCGGCCCTGCACGAAGCACTGCAGCAATACAACGAGGAAGGTGGCCTTCCGGCCCGCCACCAGCGCTACGCAGACAACTGCAAGACGCTGCTCGATGGCATGGCAGCCATCGGCCTGCGCAGTTTCCTGCCTGCCGAGATCCAGGCGCCAATCATCGTCACCTTCCACGCCCCCACCGATGCCCGCTACCAGTTCAAGGACTTCTACGAGCGGGTCAAGGCCAAGGGATTCATTCTCTACCCGGGCAAGTTGACCCAGGTCGAAACCTTCCGCGTCGGCTGCATCGGCGTGGTCGGGGCGGACGGCATGCAGGCCGCCGTAAATGCCGTGGCCGAGGTGCTGCGGGAAATGGAAGTGCTGGACATCTGACGCTTTGCCCACCCGAACCCAGGAATTCGCGCACATGAACTATAACAACCCCATCCAACTGCAAGCCGCCATCCTCGACTGGGCTGGCACCGTGGTCGATTTCGGCTCATTCGCTCCCACCCAGATCTTCGTCGAGGCCTTTGCCGAGTTCGACGTGCAGGTGTCGATCGAGGAAGCCCGAGGCCCGATGGGCATGGGCAAATGGGACCATATCCGCACCCTGTGCGACGTACCGGAAATTGCCGAGCGCTACCGCAAGGTGTTCGGCCGTACCCCGACCGATGATGACGTCACCGCCATCTACAACCGCTTCATGCCGCTGCAGATCGAGAAGATCGCCGTGCACTCGGCACTGATCCCCGGTGCACTGGACACCCTCACCGGTCTACGCCAGGACGGCCTGAAGATCGGCTCGTGCTCGGGTTACCCGAAAGTGGTGATGGACAAGGTGGTGGAACTGGCGGCGCAGAACGGCTACGTAGCCGACCATGTAGTGGCCACCGATGAAACCCCGAACGGCCGCCCATGGCCGGCCCAGGCCTTGGCCAACGTGATTGCGCTGGGGATTGACGATGTAGCGGCCTGCGTGAAGGTGGACGACACCGTGCCTGGCATTCTTGAAGGCCGCCGTGCCGGCATGTGGACCGTGGCGCTGGTCTGCTCGGGTAATGCTCTGGGCCTGACCTGGGAAGGCTTCCGGGCGTTGAGTGCCGAGAAACTGGAAAGCGAGCGCCAGCGCATCCATGCACTGTTTGCCGGCTCCCGCCCGCATTACCTGATCGACACCATCAACGACCTGCCCGAAGTGATTGCCGACATCAACCGGCGCTTGGCCAAGGGCGAGATGCCGCAAGCCTTCTGACCCCTGCGGTTTCGCTGTATGTGTGTCCGCCACCAATCTGTGTAGGAGCGGGTTTACCCGCGAATACGGTGGCGGCAACAACGGTGAACGCCTGGTGGAAATTGGCCAGCAGGCCCGGCCCTTTCGCGGGTGAACCCGCTCCTACAGCCGACAAACCTGAGCAAGAACGCTATTGTGGCAATTGCACCCGCGGTTTGGTCGCGGCAAAGATCGCCCAGCTGGAAACGAACAGCGCCGCGATCAATGGGCCGATCACGAAGCCGTTGAGGCCGAACACCGCCAGCCCGCCAAGGGTCGACACCAGGATCAGGTAGTCCGGCATGCGCGTATCCTTGCCCACCAGGATTGGCCGCAACACATTATCCACCAGGCCGATCACCAGCACCCCGAACGCGGTAAGCACCACCCCTTGCAGTATCGCCCCGGTCAGCAGGAAATACGCCGCCACCGGCGCCCAGATGATGCCCGCGCCCACCGCCGGCAGCAGCGACAGAAACGCCATCAGCACCGCCCACACCAACGCACTCGGGATATCCAGCACCCAGAAAATAAAACCTCCCAACGCACCTTGGGTAATGGCCACCAGCACGTTGCCTTTCACCGTCGCCCTCACCACACGATTGAACTTCAACTGCAAACGACGCTTCTGGTGCTCGGGCAGCGGGACGGCCATCCGCACCCGGCGCGCAACTTCCGGGCCATCACGCAGGAAAAAGAACAGCAGGTACATCATGATGCCGAAACTGATCAGAAACTCGAATGTGCCCTGGCCAAAGCTGAACGCCTGGCTGGCCAATACCTGGCTACCCTGGGTTGCCCACTTGGTGATCTTGTCACGCAACCCGTCAAGGTTACCCATGCCCATATTGTCCAGCCCACGCTGGGCGAATGCCGGGAGCATGTCCTTGCCGCGCTCGACGTAACCGGCAATGTCCAGCTGACCGCTTTCGATGCGCTGGTACAGCGTGGCGCCCTCTTGCACCAGCAGGGCGCTGATGATGATCACCGGCAGGATCGCCACAAGCAGGCACACCAGCGTGGACGTGGCCGCGGCAAGGTTACGCCGCCGCCCGCAGCGGATCAGCAAGTGACGCTGCAGCGGGGCGAACAGGATGCCGAGGATCACCGCCCAGAAGATTGCGCCGTAGTACGGCAGAAGAATCCAGAAGAAGGCAATGGTCACCAACGCCAAGAGTACTGCCAAGGCCTTGTTCTGTAGCGCGGTTTCGTTCATCGCAGTTCCTCAAATGGCTTATGAGTGATTAGTGCACCGCGCCTGGACAAAAGTGCCGTGCTCACTTGACGCAAATCAATACGCACCTTGTCCATCGACCCTAGCATCCCCGCCTTTTGCCCCGGTGCGCACATGAACCCTACTGCCAAGCCCGAACTGCTGGCCCCCGCCGGCACCCTCAAGACCATGCGCTACGCGTTTGCCTACGGCGCCGATGCGGTCTACGCCGGCCAGCCGCGTTACAGCTTGCGGGTGCGCAACAACGAGTTCGATCACGCCAACCTGGCATTGGGGATCGAGGAGGCGCACGCCTTGGGCAAGCGCTTCTACGTGGTGGTCAACATCGCCCCGCACAATGCCAAGCTCAAGACCTTCCTCAAGGACCTGGCACCCGTGATCGAGATGGCGCCGGACGCGCTGATCATGTCCGACCCCGGCCTGATCATGCTGGTGCGCCAGCACTTCCCACAGATGCCGGTGCACCTGTCGGTGCAGGCCAACACCGTCAACTGGGCCAGCGTGCAGTTCTGGCAGCAACTTGGCCTGAGCCGGGTGATCCTGTCGCGGGAGCTGTCGCTGGACGAAATCGAGGAAATCCGCCAGCAGGTGCCGGGCATGGAACTGGAAGTGTTCGTGCACGGCGCCCTGTGCATGGCCTATTCCGGCCGTTGCCTGCTGTCGGGCTACCTCAACAAGCGTGACGCCAACCAGGGCACCTGCACCAATGCCTGCCGCTGGAAGTACGACGCCACGCCGGCCACCGAAAACGCCACCGGTGACATCGTGCGCCAAGTGCAACCCACCCTGGGCCTGGGCGCACCCACCGACCAAGTGTTCCTGCTGCAGGAAAGCAACCGCCCCGGCACTGAAATGCCGGCGTTCGAGGACGAACACGGCACCTACATCATGAACGCCAAGGACCTGCGCGCCATCCAGCACGTCGAGCGCCTGGCCTTGATGGGCGTGCATTCGCTGAAGATCGAGGGCCGCACCAAATCGCACTTCTACTGTGCCCGCGCGGTACAGTCGTATCGCCAGGCGATCGACGACGCGGTGGCCGGGCGACCATTCGACCGCGCCCTGATGGGCAACCTCGAATCCCTGGCGCAACGCGGTTACACCGAAGGTTTCCTGCGCCGCCACGTGCACGACGAGTACCAGAACTACCAGCGCGGCAACTCGGTGTCCGAGCGCCAGCAATTCGTAGGCGAACTGACTGGCGTGCGCGTCGACGGCCTGGCCGAGGTCAAGGTGAAGAACCGCTTCGCCGTGGGCGACCATCTGGAGCTGATGACCCCGCGCGGTAACTACCACTTCGACCTGCACCGCCTGTGCAACCGCCAGCAGCACGCCATCGAGGTCGCACCGGGCGATGGCCATGTGGTGTATCTGCCGATCCCGGAACAGGTTGCCCTCGACTACGGCCTGCTGATGCGCGACCTGCGCATCGACGAAGCAGCAAACTGACAGCACTGTAATGTGCACCTCAGCTACCTGACAGCAGGCGGCAGCGAACATCGTGGCTCTTCCGCATGAGGCCACGCCATGTTGCGCAACCCCTCCCGCCGTACGTTTGTCAAAGGCCTGGGCGCCGCCAGCACGCTGGCGGGCCTGGGTCTGTGGCGCCCGCTGGTCCAGGCCGCTGAAGGCCGAGACCTGGCCGGCCAGCATTTCGAGCTGTTCATTGGCCAGACTCCGGTCAACATCACAGGCCGACCGCGTACCGCACTGACCGTCAACAACAGCCTGCCCGGCCCACTGCTGCGCTGGCGCGAAGGTGACACCGTGACGTTGCGCGTGCGCAACCGACTGGCGCAGGACACTTCGATCCACTGGCACGGCATCATCCTGCCGGCCAACATGGACGGCGTGCCTGGCCTGAGCTTCGCTGGCATCGAGCCCGGCGGCGACTACCTGTACCAGTTCACCCTGCGCCAGAGCGGCACCTACTGGTACCACAGCCATTCGGGGCTACAGGAGCAAGCCGGGGTATACGGGGCGATCGTGATCGAGCCACGCGAGCCCGAAACGCACCGCTACCAGCGCGACCATGTGCTGCTATTGAGCGACTGGTCAGACCAAGCGCCGGAACAACTGATGGCGACGCTGAAGACGCAGTCCGACGCGTACAACTTCCACAAGCGCACGGTTGGCGACTTCATCGATGACGTGGCCGAAAACGGCTGGAGCGCCACCGTCGCCGAACGCACGGCCTGGGCGCGCATGCGCATGAGCCCAACCGACCTCGCCGATATCAGCGCCGCCACCTACACCTACCTGCTCAACGGCCAACCACCACAAGGCAACTTCACCTGCCTGTTCCAGCCAGGCGAAACCGTGCGCCTGCGGCTGATCAATGCCTCAGCCATGACCTACTTCGACTTCCGCATCCCCGGGCTGAAGCTGACGGTGATCGCCGCCGACGGCTTGCCGGTAACCCCTGTGAGCGTGGATGAACTGCGCATTGCCGTGGCAGAGACCTACGACGTGCTGGTGACCGTGGGTGACCAACCCGCCTACACCCTGTTCGCCCAGAGCATGGACCGCACCGGCTTTGCCCGCGGTACCCTGGCCCGTGCGGCCGGGCTGCAGGCGCCGGTGCCTGCCCCCGACCCGCGCCCGGTGCTGAGCATGGAAGACATGGGCCACGGCGGCATGGATGCCATGGCGGACATGGACCACAGAAATCCGCAGGGCATGAACCACGGCAGCATGGCCGGTATGGACCACGCCGCCATGTCGGCCATGCAGCAACACCCGATCAGTGAAACCGACAACCCGCTGGTGGACATGCAGACCATGGCACCGCGCCCCAACCTGGCCGATCCTGGCATAGGCCTGCGTGACAATGGTCGCCGCGTGCTGACCTACGCCGACCTGCGCAGCCCCTACCCCGACCCGGACGGTCGCCCGCCATCGCGTGACATCGAGCTGCACCTGACCGGCCATATGGAGCGCTTCGCCTGGTCGTTCGACGGCATCAAGTTCAGCGACGCCGAACCGCTGCGGCTGACCTACGGTGAGCGCGTGCGCATCACCCTGGTCAACGACACCATGATGACCCACCCCATCCACCTGCACGGCATGTGGAGCGACCTGGAAGACGAGCATGGCCAGTTCCTGGTGCGCAAGCACACCGTCGATATCCCGCCCGGCAGCCGACGCACCTACCGGGTGACCGCCGACGCGCTGGGCCGCTGGGCCTACCACTGCCACTTGCTCTACCACATGGAGACCGGCATGCTCCGCGAGGTACGCGTCGATGAATGACACCCGCAACCGCAGCTTCGTGGCAGGCGTGGCGCTGCTGACCTTGCTCGCCAGTGAACGGGCGATGGCCGCTGGTTCCGAACACACGAACCACGGCCAGATGGGCCATCAGGCCATGCCCATGAACCATGAAAGCATGGGCCACGACCAGCCTTCCCCCAGCCAACCTCGCACGCCCCTGCCTGTCATCACCGACGCCGACCGCCGCGCCGCCTTCCCGCCATTGCCAGGGCACCAGGCGCATGACCGGGCGCTGAACTGGACAGTGATCGTGGACAAGCTCGAATACCAGAACTTCGAGAGCAGCAGTGCCCTGAACTGGAACGCCACCGCTTGGGTCGGTGGTGATATCGACCGCTTGTGGCTGCGCACCGAAGGCGAACGCGAACAGGGCAAGACCCACAAGGCCGAGCTACAGGCGCTGTGGGGCCATGCCGTGAGCCCGTGGTGGGAACTGGTGGCCGGTGCACGCCAGGACTTCAAGCCTGCCAGTGGCCAAACCTGGGCCGCCTTCGGCATCCAGGGCACACCGTTGTACGGCCTGGAGCTGCAAGCCACCGCCTATGCAGGCGAGCGGCAACAGACGGCGCTGCGCCTGGAAGCCGCTTACGCTATGCTGCTGACCAACCGCTGGATACTGGAGCCGACCCTGGAGGCCAACCTCTACGGGCGCAACGACGCCGGGCGCGAACAAGGTGCGGGGCTGGCCGACAGCGAGGTGGGCCTGCGCCTGCGCTACGAAATCACGCGCGGCTTCGCCCCCTACGTCGGGCTCAGTTTCAACCGCCTGCACGGCTCGCGTGCCAACCAGGCCCGAGAAGACGGCGAAGATCTGGGCCAGACCCGCCTGGTCGCCGGTATCCGCCTGCGTTTTTAAAGGAGTGCTTCACCATGCTGCGCAAACACCTGCTGACCCTGAGCCTGCTGGCCGTCACCGGCCTGGCCCAGGCCGCCGAGACCATCGACGTCTACCGCGACCCCAACTGCGGCTGCTGCAAGGCCTGGATCAGCCACCTGCGTGACAACGGTTTTACCGTCAACGACCACGTCGAGCCAAACATGAGCGCCGTCAAGCAACGCCTCGGCGTGGCGCCACGCCTTGCGTCGTGCCACACCGGGGTGATCGACGGCAAGTTCGTCGAAGGCCACGTGCCGGCCGAGCAGGTGCGCCTGCTGGCAAAACGCAACGACCTCAAGGGCCTGGCGGTGCCGGGCATGCCCATGGGCTCGCCCGGCATGGAGATGGGTGACCACAAGGATGCCTACCAGGTCATCGGGGTGACCCAGGATGGCCAGGACACCGTGGTCGCCAACTACTGATGCTCAGCCTGGGGGCGCTGTTTCTCAGCGCCTTTGGTGCCGCCACCCTGCTACCGCTGCAATCGGAGGCCGTGCTGGTCGGCCTGTTGCTGCGCCAGCCCGAGGCCTGGGCGACCCTGCTGTTGGTAGCCACCCTGGGCAACGTGCTCGGCTCGGTGGTCAACTGGCTGCTGGGCCGGGCCATCGAGCACCTGCGCGAGAAACGCTGGTTCCCTTTCAGCGCTGCCCAACTGGCGCGTGCGCAGCAGCGCTACCAACGCTGGGGGCAATGGTCGCTGCTGCTCAGCTGGATGCCGGTGATCGGCGACCCGCTTACGCTGATCGCCGGGATCATGCGTGAGCCATTCTGGCGCTTCCTGTTGCTGGTGACCCTGGCCAAGGCTGGCCGCTATGCGGTGCTTGCGATGATTACCCTGGGCTGGTTTCACGCCTGGTAACACCTTTCAGGTTTCGCGTGGTCCACTGCCTGTTACAGTCGCCCCATTCAACCTGGCCCTACACGGAGTGCCCCCATGCTGCGCGCAACCGCCCTTGCCCTGGCCTGCCTTGCCAGCAGTTCGGCCATCGCTGCCGAGTCGCCTACCTACGGCCCCCAGCTCGAAGGCTTCAGCTACCCGCACCCCCTCAAGCATTTCGACTTCAAGTCCCAGGGCCAGGCCCTGCAGATGGGCTACATGGACGTGCCCGCCCAAGGCCAGGCCAACGGCCACAACGTGGTGCTGATGCACGGCAAGAACTTCTGCGCCGCCACCTGGGAAACCACCATCGACGCCCTGAGCAAGGCCGGCTACCGGGTCATCGCGCCCGACCAGGTCGGCTTCTGTACGTCGAGCAAACCGGCGCATTACCAGTACAGCTTTCAACAACTGGCCGACAACACCCATGCCCTGCTCGAACAGCTGGGTGTGAAGCAGACCATTGTGCTCGGCCACTCCACCGGCGGCATGCTCGCCACCCGCTATGCGCTGATGTACCCCCAGCAGGTGGAACGCCTGGCAATGGTCAACCCGATCGGTCTGGAAGACTGGAAAGCCCTGGGGGTGCCCTACCGCACCGTGGACCAGTGGCATGCCCGCGAACTCAAACTGGATGCCGAAGGCGTACGTGCATATGAACGCAAAACCTATTACGCCGGGCGCTGGAAGCCTGAGTACGAACGCTGGGTGCAGATGCTGGTGGGCTTGAACAAAGGGCCGGGGCATGAAGCGGTGGCGTGGAACTCGGCGCTGATCTACGACATGATCTTCACCCAGCCGGTGTACCACGAATTCAAGCACCTGCAGATGCCGACCCTGCTGCTGATCGGCGACAAGGACACCACGGCCATCGGCAGCGATATCGCGCCGCCGGAGGTAAAGGCCAGGTTGGGCAACTATGCAGAGCTGGGGCCGCAGGTGGCCAAGCTGATACCCAAAGGTGAGCTGATCACATTCGAAGGCATGGGGCACGCGCCGCAAATCGAGGAACCGGTGCGGTTCAATCGCACCCTGGTCGAATGGCTGGGCAAGTGAGCCAAGGATTGGCCCCTGTGGCAGCGTACGCTTTTGTACTTTGCACAAGACCGCTGCTGCCACAGGGTGCCATTACACTTTCCAGATCTGCTCTTCCGTCCAGCCCAGCTCGGCAAAGTCGCCCGTCCGGAACTCGGCCTCTTCCTCGCAGAAAAACTCATCCAGCTGTGGTGGCCTGACCGCTGTATCACTGAGCATCGCGTGCACCTGCCCACGGTGATGCACCTGATGTTCGAACAAATGCGCCAGCAAACGCAGCCGCTGCTCGCGCTGCACCCGATCAGGCCGCACGACGCTCACATAGCGGCCCAGGTCGCCATCACTCAGCCCACGGCAGTAGGCGATCAAACGGTGATCAGCCTGGGCCTGCTCGGCATGCAGGTCGGTGCAGGTGGCAAACGGCTGTTCCGGGTCGAAAAAGCGTTCGCCGTCGGCATCGGGCTGCTCGCCGCGCTGCTCGCACTCGAGCATATGCAGGTAGAACCAATCCACCGTGAGCAAATGGTTGAGGGTGGCCTTGATCGACGGGAAGAAGCTGCAACGCGGGGCGACGAACTCGTCCTGGGTCAGTTGCAGGCAGGCCTTGTACAGGCGGTGATTGGCCCAGCCATTGTTATAGGCCTGGGTCAGCAGATAATGCGATAACGGCTGCATGGTCGGCTCCTTTTCAGGCGAAGCGTTGCAGTTGCATCTCCCGTAGCCGGCTCAGGGTGCGCTGGTACGGGAACGCCAGATACCCTTGAGTGTAGAGGGCATCGAGCGGCACCTGTGCCTCCAGGTACAACGCCACCCGGCGGTCATAGCATTCGTCGACCAGGGCAATGAAGCGGCGAACCGCATCGTCCTTGGGCGACAGCGCAGGCAGTTCACGGTCGCCCGCCACTACCCTCGCCGCGCCATCTTCGGTGCCACGGGCAATACGCCCCGCCCGCTGTTCCCCGCCCAGCGCCGGAATGCCGGATACCAGAATCGAGGGAAAACGGTCGCACAAGGCCATGAACTCCATGGCCGCCAAGGGTTGATCGCACAGATCGGTGAAACGACACCAGATAGCCTGCTCACTGCGTCGCACGACGTGAATGTGCCTTGAGCCAATACCCAAGGGCTGATCAGTGCCGGCATCTTCCGGGCTGAGCTGGCGAAACACCTCGCCCAACTGGCTGGCCTGCCCCGCCTCGGCTACCCAATAGCGCTGCCGCGCTTCACCGGGGTGCAGGCGGTGATCCTGCTCGCCTGCTACCGGCAGTACCTGCATGTGACGACCAATGGCGGCGATGGCTGGCAGGAACCGCTCGCGGTTGAAGCCATCGCGGTAGAGCTGCTCGGGTGGCTGGTTGGAAGTGGCAACAATCACCACGCCCTGATCGAACAATACCTTGAACAGGCGGCCGAGGATGATCGCATCACCGATGTCGCTGACGAACAATTCATCGAAGCACAGCACGCGGATCTGCCGCGCCAGCTCCCCCGCCAGGGCGAGCAGCGGGTCGGCGGTGCCGTTGAGCTGAAACAGGCGTTGATGCACCCAGGCCATGAAGTGATGAAAGTGCTGGCGCCGGCTCGGTATGCGCAGACACTGGTGGAACTGGTCCATCAGCCAGGTCTTGCCGCGCCCGACCGGGCCCCAGAGGTAGAGGCCCTGGGTGGGGCGGCCCTGCTCAAGGGACTGGAAGCAGGCTTGCAAGGCCTCGACGACGCGGGCCTGGGCAGGGTCAGCAACGTAGCCCCGAGTGCTCAGGGCTTGCTGGTAGAGGGTTTGGGGGTCGAGGGCCATGCCGCATTCTACCCGACTGTCACCCTCGGTGCAGGCGCGCGTCAGTCGGCCAGGCCGACCTTGAGTAGCGCACCGTCCTTGTCATCGGTCAGCACATACAGGTAACCATCTGGCCCCACCCGCACATCACGGATACGCGCCTTCAGGTCACCGAGCAACCGCTCCTCGTGCACCACCTTGTCGCCATCCAGTTGCAAGCGGATCAATTCCTGCGTGGCCAGCGCCCCTATGAACAGATTGTGGTCCCAGGCCTTGAACGTTGGGCTGTCGTAGAACGCCATACCGCTGATACCCGGTGACTTTTCCCATACATGGTGCGGGTCGACCATGCCGTCCACATGCTCGCCCTTGGCCTCGGGGATGGGCAGCAGCGAGTAGTTGATGCCGTGGGTCGCAATCGGCCAACCATAGTTCTTGCCAGGCTTTGGGATGTTGATTTCATCACCACCGCGCGGACCGTGTTCGTGGGTCCACAGTTGACCGGTCCAGGGGTTGAGCGCGGCGCCTTGCTGATTACGGTGGCCGTACGACCAGATCTCCGGGCGCACGTTGTCCTTGCCGACGAAGGGGTTGTCTTTGGGCACTTCGCCGTCCGGCAGAATACGCACGACCTTGCCTTGCAACTTGTCCAGGTCCTGGGCAGTGGGACGTTGGTTGTTCTCGCCCAGGGCGATGAACAGGTAGCCGTCGCGGTCGAACACCAGCCGCGAGCCGAAGTGGTTACCCACCGACAGCTTGGGCTGCTGGCGGAAGATCACGGTGAAATTCTCCAGCCGGGCGCGGTCTTCGGACAGCTGCCCGCGGCCGACTGCAGTACCGGCCTTGCCGTCACTGCCCTCCTCGGCGTAGGACAGGTAGACGGTGCGGTCCTTGCCGAACTCCGGTGACAGCGCCACATCCAGCAAGCCGCCCTGGCCTTCGGCCCGGACCTTGGGTACACCGCTGATCGACGGGCCAACCTTGCCTCCGGCATTGACCAGCCGCAGGTTGCCGGCGCGCTCGGTCACCAGCATGTCCTTGCCACCGGGCAGGAAGGCCAGGGCCCAGGGGTTGCGCAGGCCATCGGCAAGCGTGTCGACGATCAAGGTGCCTTCTTCGCTGGGGAACCGCTGTTCGGCCGCTGCATGCGCCCACAGTGGCAGTAGCGCAGCGGCGGTCAGGGTGGCTAGCCAGTGTGCTCGAAGCATGCCGGATTCCTTTCAAGTGGGCTTAAGGCGCACGTGGGTTGTCGCGCGGTGGCCGGGTGGGTTCCAGGTTCGGTGTTTGCTGCTGACGACGCAGGTTGTCGCCGTTACCGATGCCGCGGTTGTCCAGGGTGGGTGGGCGCTGGTACGGGTCGGTGGACGGGCCACGTACCGGTGGCGCAGCCGGCATGCTGCCTTGACGGCTGTTGGGGTTGGCCCGCTGGATCGGGCTGTTGTAAGGGTTGTTGTTGCCGGCAGCACGTTGCACGGGCTGCTGCGCAGCCGCGTGCGCGGGCAGGCACAAGGCCAGGCCGAGGGCCAGGATGGGCAATGTCGGGGTCATGCTTCACCTCCTGTACGAAAATGCCGCGCCTGGTGGGTTTGATAGCCTAAGGCGCGAGGGGTTCGCGGCAAAAGTGTGAATGCGGGTGGAGATGATTCCTGATGTTTCAGTATGGGCCTCGGAGGGCTGCTTTGCAGCCATTCGCGGGCGCGCCCGCTCCACGGTCACCCACAGATTTCTGGCCCTGTGAGACACGTGTGGGAGCGGGCTTGCCCGCGAATGGCCGCAAAATCTACTGGCCGTTGTCCACCTTGTGCCGCGCCGCATACAGGCACAGCATCTCCATGGCCAGGGTTGCCCCGGCCAACGCGGTGATATCGGCATGGTCATAGGCTGGCGCCACTTCCACCAAGTCCATGCCTACCAGGTTGATGCCACGCAGCCCACCCAGAATCTCCAGCGCCTGCACCGTGCTCAGCCCGCCACACACCGGCGTTCCGGTACCGGGCGCGTAGGCCGGATCGAGGCAGTCGATGTCGAAGGTCAAGTACACCGGCCGCTCGCCCACCCGCTGGCGAATCGCTGCAATCACCGCCTCTGTGCCCTGGCGGTGCACTTGCCTGGCGTCGAGAATGGCAAAGCCCTGGCTGTCGTCATTGGTCGTGCGCAGGCCAATCTGCACCGAGTGGGCGGGGTCAACCAGGCCTTCGCGGGCGGCATGCCAGAACATGGTGCCGTGGTCGATGCGCTTGCCCGCCTCGTCCGGCCAGGTGTCACTGTGCGCATCGAAATGGATCAGCGCCAGCGGGCCATGGCGGCGGGCGTGAGCCTTGAGCAGCGGGTAGCTGATGAAGTGGTCGCCACCAAGGGTCAGCATGGCGCAACCCGCCTGCAGAATGTGCTCGGCATGGGCCTCGATGCTGTCCGGTACCGACTGCGGCGTGCCGCTGTCGAAGGGACAGTCGCCATAGTCGATGACCGCCAGGTGGTCGAACGGGTCGAACGCCCACGGCCAGTGGCGGGCCCAGGCCTGCTGGACCGAGGCAGCACGGATCGCCCGCGGGCCGAAGCGCGCGCCGGGGCGGTTACTGGTGGCCGTGTCGAACGGCACACCGCTGACCACCACATCCACACCGCGCAAGTCGCGGCTGTAGCGGCGGCGGGAGAAACTGACAACACCAGCGTAGGTGCTTTCTGCGGCGGTACCATACAGGCTATCGCGGGTCATGGCCTGGTCATTGCTTGCGGCTTGGTCCACGGTCGGGCTCCTTGATTGTCATGGGCTACTGCCGGCTGCGGAAGGCGGTCCACAGACGGTTGCGTTGGCGCAGGTCGGCCAAGGCCATGCTGCGGTCGGCATACAGACGCTGACGCACCTCGGCCGACGGATAGATATCCGGGTCGTTGCGCACCGCTTCGTCCACCAGCGGCGTGGCAGCCTGGTTGGCATTGGCGAAGAACAGCGTATTGGTCAGCGCTGCCACCGACTCTGGCTTGAGCATGAAGGCGATGAACGCCCGTGCGGCCTCGGGGTGCGGGGCGTCCTTGGGGATGACCAGGTTGTCCTGCCATACCAGCGTGCCTTCGCGGGGGATGCGGTAGATCACCTCGAACGGCTTGCCGGCACGCCGGGCCTGGTCGGCGGCCATCGCGGCATCACCGTTGTAGGTCAATGCCAGGCACACGCTGCCATTGGCCAGGTCGTTGATCTGCCGGCCGTTGGCAACGTAGCTGATCGACGGCTGCAGCTGGCTGAGCAGGTTCTGCGCGGCAGCCAGGTCATCCTTGTTCTGGCTGTAAGGGTCCTTGCCCAGGTAGTTCAGGGCTACGCCGATCACCTCCTGGGGCGAGTCAGGCAAAGCGATGCCGCAACCCTTCAGGCGGGTGGCGTACTCGGGCTTGAACAACAGGTCGAGGCTGTCCAGCGGTACATCGCCAAGGCGCTGGCGTACTGCCTCCACATTTACCCCCAGGCCCAGCGTGCCCCAGGTGTACGGCACAGCATGGCGGTTGCCGGGGTCAACCTCGGCCAGTTTGCCCAGCAGGTCCTTGTCGAGGTTGCCATAACCAGGCATGGCCTGAGCGTCCAGCGGTTGCAGGGCATTGGCCTTGAGCGCTCGGGCCAGCACGGTGGATGACGGCACCACCACGTCGTAGCCGCTACCACCGGTCAACAGCTTGGTTTCCAGCACTTCGGGGGTGTCAAAGGTGTCGTACCGCACCTTGTAGCCCGTTTCCTGTTCGAAGCGCTGCAGGGTTTGCGGGGCGACGTAATCGGCCCAGCTGTAGAGGTTGACGACCTTTTCTTCGGCCTGCAGCGGCAGGGCCAGAACCAGAGACAAAAGGCACAACGATCGACGCATGGCGGACACCTCGGTAAATGGGTGGATGCCGCGAGCATGCCAGCCTGGTTACATTGCACCAATGGCAAGTTTGCAAAGCTGACATTCATCAGGAGCAATGTAATGCTTGGACAAGTGCACGACCCCGACCTGCACCTGCTGCGGCTGTTCGTCACTGTAGTCGAGGCGGGTGGCTTCAGCGCCGCTCAAGGCGTGCTGGGCCTGAGCCAGCCCACCATCAGCCAGCGCATGGCGCAACTGGAGGCACGCTTGGGTTACCGCCTGTGCAGCCGTGGCAAGGGTGGTTTTCGCCTGACGGAAAAAGGTGAATTGCTATTGGAGGCGGCGCGTGGGCTACTGCTGAACATCGAGCAGTTTCGCCAGCAGGTCAACGGCGTTGCCGGGCGGCTGCTGGGGACTGTGCGCATAGGCATGGCGGAAAATCAGGACAAGGCGGTGAGCCTGAAACTGGCGGCGGCCATTGCGGCATTTCGCAGGCGAGAGGAATCGGTGCAACTGGAGCTTGTCAGTGCACCGCCGGCGGAGCTGGAACGGCTGTTGCTGGAACAGCGGCTGGACTATGCCATCAGCTATTTTTCCGGCAACCAGGCGGCCTTTGATTACCAGCCCTTGTTCGCGGAACGACAGCGGCTGTATTGCGGCAGGGGGCATGTGCTGTACGGCGAAACGGATGTTGGGCTTGAGCGGTTGCTGGACATGGACCAGGTGCGCCATCCGTACCGTTTTCTCAAAGGGGGCGAACCGTTCCAGAGCAGACGCAGCACGGCAGTGGCGGAGCAGATCGAAAGCGTGCTGACGTTCATTCTGTCTGGTCGGCATATTGGCTACTTGCCATGCCACTGTGCACAGGCCTGGGAGGCCGAGGGGCTGTTATGGGCGCTGGACCCTGAGCTTGATTTTGCGGTGCCGTTCACCCTGGCCCGGCACCGGGCACAGGGGGTTGGCGAGGCAGCCCATGTATTTGCGCAGGATTTGCTGGCGGCGTTTGCCTGAACAGGCCCGTTCAGGCCACCACAATCAGTAAGCCATGCTCCAGCTCAGCGTATAGGTCCGCCCACGCCCCTGGTAGTCATACAGATACGCCGGCCCGTAGGTCGGCGAATAGAACAACGTCGCACGCTGTCCCCATACCGTGCTGTACTGCTTGTCCAGCAGGTTCTGGATACCGGCACTGAAGGTGCCGAAACCGGTGTCCTGGCTGCCCAGCAGGTCGAAGGTGGTGTAGCCGTCAATCTCGTGATCGGCATCGTCCTTCAGGCTGAAGGCATGGTTGGCCTGCAAGCGTGCACTGCGGCCATCGCCCTTCCAGCCGACGAACGCAGTGGCCTTGGACAAAGAGGCATAACGGGCATCGCGCTTGATCCAGCCGCCGTCCTCGGCCTCTTCCTCGGAGCGTGTCATGTGCAATGTGCCGCCAGCTTCCCAGCCGGTCTGGAAGTGCCGGGTCAGTGCACCTTCAAAGCCGAAGTCGCGGCTTTTCTGCTCTTCCACGTCGATGGTCAGCGTTTGCGAATCGACGTTGATGATCTTGTCCGACCAGATGTAGTACAGCGCTGCCTGCGCATCCCAATCCAGGTCGGCATAGCGCCAGCCCAATTCCACCTGGCGGCTCTTGATACCGGCCAACGGGTTATCGGCCACGCTCAGGCCCGGCTTGCCGTAGTACTTGGCCGGGTCAGGCAGGTCGAAGCCTTCGCCATAGTTGCTCCACACCTGGTGGCCGTTCTTGAAGTCGTAGATGGCACCGACGTTGAACAGGTTGACCTGATAGTCGTTACTGCCACCTGGCACACCCTTGAAGTCGCTGACATCAACGTCCATCTGCTGCCGCCGGGCACCACCGGACAATGTCAGGTTGTCGGTGGCATGCCAGTCCAGCTGTGCATACACCGACACACCATCCACCCGGTAGCTGGGGTAGCGGTCGGCCTTGCTGTCTTTTTCCAGCTCCAGGCCACCCGACTCGGACGAGGTCTGGGCGTTGAAGGTGGTCTGCTCGGCGTTGAAGCGCTCGCGGTCCAGGTCAACGCCGTAGGTCAGCTTCAGCGTATCCCACTGTTTGGCAAACAGGCCCTTGAGGCTGGTGACTTCGAAGTTCTGCTGCGAGGCGGCAAAGTACACCCCGCGCGAGCCGGTGGGCGTGGCACGGTTGTAGTACGGGAACGGGTAGAAGTTGTCGTCTTCCTTGCGGTACGAAGCCTGCAGGTAGAAGTCCTGGCCCAGCACGTCGGTGTGGTGGTAATTGGCGTTGAGCAGCAAGCGCCGTGTACGCGGCTCCAGGTCCGATGAATAACCGCTGCGCAGCTCGGCGTCTTCCAGGTCGGATGGCGCGTTGTAGTTCAGGTTGGGGAAGTAGATACCGGTGCTGCCGTGGTTGCCCGAGTCGTAGTACTGGGCCAACAGGTCGAGGCTCTGCTGGTCGTTCAGTTGCAGGCCCAAGGTACCGAGTACGTCGATGGTGCGATTGTACTGCAGGTCGGTCTGGGTGTTGTCGATGAAGATCTGGTCGCCAGCACCATCGTAGAAGGCTTCGTTCTGCTCACCGGAAACGCCCAACCGGGCATTGACCCGCTCGTTACCACCGCTGACGGACTGGGCGAAGCGGGTGGCCAGGTCGTCGCTGTTGTTGAAACCGCTGCTGGCCCCCAACTGGGTCTCGAAGCGCGCCGGGCCAGGCTCACCCTTCTTGGTCACGATGTTGATGATGCCGCCAGTGGCGCCACCGCCGTAGATGGCGCTGGCGCCAGACAGCACTTCGACGCGCTCGACGTTGAACGGCGAAATGCTGTCGAACTGGCGCGACAGGCCGCGGGAGCTGTTCTGGCTGACCCCGTCGATCATCACCAGCACGTTGCGCCCACGCATGTTCTGGCCGTAATTGGTGCGCCCTTCCGGCGCCAGGTCAAGGCCCGGCACCAGCTTGCCGATGGCTTCCTTCAGGCTGACGCCGCTGTCGATCTGCTCGCGCAATTGCTGCTGGTCCACTACCCAGACGGTCCCGGGGATTTCGCTGATGGCGGTGCTGGTGCGCGAGGCTACGCTGACTTCGATCGGCTTGAGGTTGACCGCCTGCGGCGCGGCCTCGGCCTTGCGCAGGGTGACGGTGCGAGCCTCGCTGAACTGCCAGCTCATGCCGCTGCCGGCCAGCAACTGCTGCAGGGCCTGCTCGACACTGTAGTTGCCCTGCAACGCCGGGCTGACCTGGCCGGCGACATCGCCTGTGGTGTACAGCAGGTGCAGGCCGGCCTGGTCGGCGAAGGTGGTCAGCGCCTGGTCCAGCGGTTGGGCTGGCAGGTCGAGCTGGACCTGGCGGGCCTGCATCTGGGTCTGTTCGGCAGCCGTCGCGGCCCCTGCGTGCAGGGGGCCGAGCAACAGGGCCACGGCACTGCAAGACATCAAGGCATGGTGAAAAGAACCGCGACGGCGGTGCAAGGGCTTGAGCATCAGAGGCACGAATGAGCTTCCTGACAAGTCGTAAATGAGAATGGGTTGCTGATCAGTCTCACTACGACGATCTGGCTTGCAGGAACTTGCAGTGCCAAATGGAAAATATTTTTATTTCTGTCCGGCCTCTTCGCGGGCAAGCCCGCTCCTACAACGACTGCGCCCGCCTGAAGATTGTGCGAACTGTGCAGGAACGGGCTTGCCCGCTAAGAGACCGGCACAGGCTGATCAATGCACCACGGCCAACCACGGCAGGTAAGTCACCTTCAGGCCATACCGCTGCTCCAACGTCCGCAACAGGGCCTCAGGTTCATCCAGGTCAAACACCCCGCTCACTTCCATCGCAGCCAGCTTGCTGTCGGACAACACAATGCGCCCATGCCGGTATCGCTCAAGCTCGGCCAGCACCTGCCCCAGCGGCTTGCCGTTGAAGATCAGCTTGCCACGCTGCCAGGCCATCTGCGTGCCGGCATCGGCCGCCACCGCCAGTTCATGTTCACCCACCTTGGCTTCACCGCGAGCCAACACGACGTGGCCATCTCGCTGCACGCTGAAGGTGGCGGCATTGCCCTGCACCTGCGCACCGGCCGTTTCGACCACAAACGGACGTGAATCATCGGCGGTCTCGAACAACGCCTCACCCGCATCGAGTACCACACGCCGTTCATGCTCGCTGAACGCCACGCTCAAGGCACTGGCGCTGTTCAGCGTCACCCGTGTGCCATCTGTCAGGGTAATGACCTGCCGCTCGCCCACGGCGGTGTGGTAATCGGCCAGCAGTATCGGGGCTTGCTGCCAACCCGCCACAGCGGCGACCAGCAACACCACCGAAGCCGCCACACCCGCCTGCTTCAGCCGGCCGCGGCAATGGCGCAAGGCCTGGCCGATATACTTTGCCACCATGCTCTCGGAAACCCCCAGGCGTTGAGCGACCTGCTTCTGGGTCAGGCCCTCGACACGGTTGAGCAACAGCGCCTGGCGGGCATTGTCGGGCAACTGCAACAGCGCCTGGTCAAGAATCTGCAAACGCTCGCGGGCCAGCAACGCCGCCTCGGGTGCAGGCGCCGGGCAGGCCACCTCACAGGCTCCGTCGCTGTCGTCGTGGCTGGCGGCGATGCGTTGCTCACGGCGCAAGGCGTCAATCGCCAGGTTGCCGGCGACGCGGAAGATGAAACTGCGCGCGTGCAACACCGGCACCGCCTGCTCGTCGATGTTCACCAGCTTCAGGTAGGTTTCCTGCGCCACATCGGCCGCGCGCTGGCGGTCACTCATGCGCCGTGTCAGAAACTGCAGCAGGTCGTCGTAGTGCTCCTGGAAACTTGCCAGCAGGCCCGACATGGGTGAAGTCAGCATGATTGGGGAACAGCCAGTAAGAGAGGTTATCGAGCGTTAATGAGAAACAGTATCTTTCATATGAACCGATACTTTCAACGCCGACGCGCATTTGCCACACTGCCAGCTCCACTCCGGCAAGGTCACAGCCCATGACTGCCCGTCTATACCGCTACACCCGCCTGTTCCTGGTCCTGCTGCTGGCCTGTGGCCTGGGGGCCTGTGCGCTGTTCCAGCCACGCGACCCGGTGAACATCAGCGTGATCGGCATCGAACCACTGCCCGGTCAGGAGCTGGAACTGCGCATGGCGGTGAAAATGCGGGTGCAAAACCCCAATGAGGCGCCGATCGATTACAACGGCATCGCCTTGAACCTGGAAGTGAACGGCCAGCCGCTGGCCGCTGGGGTCAGTGACCAGCAGGGGCATATTGGCCGCTACGACGAAGCGGTGATCGTGGTGCCGGTAAGCATCACGGCGTTTTCCTTCCTGCGCCAGGCCTATGGGCTGGGCAAGCTGGATTCGCTGCAGGGTCTACCCTACAAGCTGCGCGGCAAACTGGCCGGCGGGCCGCTGGGGACCGTGCGCTTTACCGATGAAGGCAAGCTGGACCTGCCCAAGGGCACCTACTGACAAGCGCCGGGCGGGTGTGCTCAGCGGTTGGCGCTGGCTGCGGCCATCAGCTTGTTGACTTCGCTGCGCACCATGCTGGCGTATTCAGGCGGCGTCATGCCGTCCAGTTCGGCGCGCACCCACTCGGCCCATTTGCCCTTGCGCCGTGGCTTTTCGGCAATCAGCCGGGCGGCTTCGCCCTTGGCTTTGCCCAGGTTGTTCTGCCACATCTCGAACAGCCGAGCCTTCTCTGCCTCGATCTGCGCCCGTTCCTCGAAGCTCATGTTGGCCAGATTGAAACTCATGAAGTTACCTGCAGGTTTGAAAATGGCCGCTATCTTACACCCAGGCAACCCATCATCGGAAAGCCGCCGCAACTTTCCCGACGTGGCGGCATCCATTGTTCACACCCCCATTGACGAGGACGAGTTCATGGCCCGGAAAAACGCCACGCTGGCTGACAGCGATCAGATCAAGGACCAGGTATTCAGCGAACTGCAATCGCTGATAGAAGAATCGGAAAAACTGCTGAACGACAGTGCCGCCCTGGTGGGCGAAGAAGCCGAGACCCTGCGCGCCCAGGTAAGCCTGAAACTTCGTCAGGCTCGCCAGGCGGCCAGCAACGTGCGCAGCAAGGCGCAACCGGTGGTGGACGCCACCCAGGACTACATCGGCGGCCACCCCTGGCAGACTGTTGCTATTTCTGCCGGCCTCGGGCTGGCGGTAGGCCTGCTACTGGGCCGGCGCAGTTAAGGCCTGCGCCGCCTGGTGCCCATCAGGCGGCCAAAGCCTGCGGGATGCCGCTGTGGAAGCGCAGCTCCTGGTCTGGTGACTGGATCAGCTCCATTTCCGCCGCGCGTACCAGCTCGACGCGGCGAGCGATGTCCGCTTCATCACCGTAGTTGTGCGCCAGTTTCAGGTAGCCCTGGTAGTGGCGCGCTTCGCTTTTCAGCAGCCCGTGGTAGAAGCGGCCCAGCTCTTCATCCAGATGCGGCACCAGCGCGGCAAAACGTTCGCAACTGCGCGCCTCGATGAACGCCCCCACCACCAGCGTATCCACCAGCTTGACCGGCTCGTGGGCGCGCACCAGCCGGCGCAACCCCGACGCATAACGCCCTGCCGACACCGGACGCAACGGCACACCGCGGCGTTTCATGAGGCGTAACACCTGTTCGTGGTGCACCAGCTCCTCGCGGGCCAGGCGCGACATCATGTTGATCAGATCCAGGTGAGTGTTGTACTTGGCGATCAGGCTCAAGGCCGTGCTGGCGGCCTTGAACTCGCAGTTCTTGTGGTCGATCAGCAGGGTTTCCTGGTCGGCGAGCGCCGCTTCGATCCAGGCATCTGGCGTCGGGCAGCCAAGAAAGGCGTCGATTTCGGGGATCAGGGACATAAGCGTGCAACCACACAGAACAGGCAGGGTCGGCGATTATACCGGCGGCGGCTGGCGACGCCAGTGACTATGCTTGATGTACATCAAGCGCTGGAGGTGAAAGCGCCGACTATAGTCAGGCACTGGTCGCCATCATCGAAGGGAGTTTACGCCCATGCAAGCCGTCCGCAGCATCCTCGTCGTCCTCGACCCCGCGCACGCCCACAGCCGGGCGCTTACTCGGGCCAAGCTGATTGCCGGCATCACCGGCGCGCGCCTGCACCTGCTGATGTGCGACAAACGGCATGATCACAGTGCGCTGCTGAGCCTGCTGAGCAGCCAGTTGCATGATGACGGCTTCGACAATGTCAGCCATGAAGAGGGCTGGCGCGACAACCTGCACGACACCATCATCCATGTACAGCAGGCCGAAGGCTGCGAACTGGTGATCAAGGACCACCGCCCGGACAATCCGCTGAAAAAGGCCCTGCTCACCCCCAGCGACTGGAAGCTGCTGCGCCAATGTCCGTGTGCGGTGCTGATGGTCAAGAGCGAGCGGCCATGGACCGGGGGCAAGATCCTGGCGGCGGTGGACGTGGGCAACCAGGACGAAGACCACCGCCGCCTGCATGCCAGCATCATCGACCACGGCTTCGAGATTGCCAAACTGGCCAAGGGAGAACTGCACGTCATCAGTGCCCACCCGTCGCCGATGCTGTCAGCGTCGGACCCGGCGTTCCAGCTGAGCGATACGATCGAAAAGCGCTACCGTGAAGCGTGCAGCGCGTTCCAGGCTGAATACGGCATCCGGGAAGAATGCCTGCATGTGGCCGAAGGGCCAGCGGATGTGTTGATTCCACATACCGAACAGAAGCTCGATGCCGTGGTGACGGTGATGGGCACGGTGTGCCGCACGGGCATTTCCGGGGCGTTGATTGGTAATACCTCGGAAGTGGTGCTGGATGCGCTGCAGGGTGATGTGCTGGTGCTCAAGAGCGAGGAAGCCATCGCCCACCTGGCGGAGCTGGCCCGCGGCTGAGTAGGCAATATGCAGGTCCCTTGTAGGAGCGGGTTCACCCGCGAATGCGTCATTGATTTCAACGCCACATTCGCCGGCAAACCCGCCCCAAGGTTCCGTTGCCGCCCGGGAGTCTAGACCAACGCCTCCCGCACCTTCGGATCAAGCCCCTCCCCCGCATGGGCCTCGCTCCATTCCGCCAGCTGCCGGCGCATCGCCGGCGTCCAGAAGCTCTGCAAATGCTGCCGCACCCCTTGCACCGCCAGCGCCCGGTCGGGCTCGCTGTCGAAGTAATGGGCAATCTGGTTGGCCATCTTGACCAGGTTTTCGCTGCTCATCGGCGAACCTCGGCTTTCTCCGCAGTGCGGCGCTCTTTCAGCAGCCGCTGCTGTTCATCACTGAAGTCCTGATAGCGCTTCTGCCATTGCGATGGCTGGAACACTTTCACCACTTCCACTGCCGTCACCTTGTACTCGGGGCAGTTGGTGGCCCAGTCGGAGTTGTCGGTGGTGATCACGTTGGCCCCCGACTCGGGGAAGTGGAAGGTGGTGTACACCACGCCCGGCGCCACCCGCGCACTGACCTTGGCACGCAGCACAGTCTGCCCGGCGCGGCTGCCGATGCCGACCCAGTCACCGTCGTGGATGCCACGGCTTTCCGCGTCGGTCGGGTGGATCTCCAGGCGGTCGGCATCATGCCAGGCAACGTTGGCAGTGCGCCGGGTCTGGGCGCCGACGTTGTACTGGCTGAGAATGCGCCCGGTGGTCAGCAGCAACGGGTAGCGGTTGTTGACCTTTTCGTCGGTGGGCACGTAGCCGGTGAGCATGAAGCGGCCCTTGCCACGCACGAACTGGTCGATGTGCATGGTCGGCGTGCCGTCTGGCGCAGCGTCGTTGCACGGCCACTGCAGGCTGCCATGGCGGTCGATTTCCGCGTAGCTGACACGACGGAAGGTCGGCGTCAGGCGGGCGATCTCGTCCATGATCTCGGACGGGTGGCGGTAGTTCATCGGGTAGCCCAGGGCGTTGGCCAGGGCCACGGTAGCTTCCCAGTCGGCCTTGCCGGCCAGCGGCTCCATGACCTTGCGCACCCGCGAAATACGCCGCTCGGCGTTGGTGAAGGTGCCGTCCTTCTCCAGGAACGAGCTGCCCGGCAGGAACACATGGGCGAACTTGGCAGTTTCGTTGAGGAAAATGTCCTGCACCACCACACACTCCATGGCGAGCAAGGCCGCCGTGACGTGCTGGGTGTTGGGGTCGCTCTGGGCGATGTCCTCACCCTGGCAGTACAGCGCCTTGAAGCTGCCATCCAGCGCCGCCTCGAACATATTGGGAATGCGCAGACCCGGGTCGGGCTGCAAGGTCACGCCCCAGGCCCGTTCGAACTCGGCGCGCACGCCCTCGTTGGAGACATGCCGGTAGCCGGGCAGCTCGTGGGGGAACGAGCCCATGTCGCACGAGCCCTGCACGTTGTTCTGCCCGCGCAGCGGGTTCACCCCTACCCCTTCACGGCCGATGTTGCCAGTGGCCATGGCCAGGTTGGCAATGCCCATCACTGCGGTGCTGCCTTGGCTGTGCTCGGTCACACCCAGGCCGTAGTAGATGGCCGCGTTGCCGCCGGTGGCATACAGCCGTGCCGCAGCGCGGATCTGCTCAGGTGGCACGCCACAAACCGGGCCGAGCACCTCGGGAGCGTTGTCTGGCAGGCTGACGAAGTCGCGCCAACGGGCAAAGTCTTCGGTTTCGCAGCGGGCATCGATGAAGCGCTGGGCCAGCAGGCCCTCGGTGACGATCACGTGGGCCAGGGCGTTGAGCATGGCCACGTTGGTGCCCGGGCGCAGTTGCAGGTGCAGGTCGGCGCGGGCGTGCGGCGAGTCGACCAGGTCGATGCGCCGTGGGTCGATCACGATCAGCCGCGCCCCCTGGCGCAGGCGGCGCTTGAGCTGCGAGCCGAACACCGGGTGCGCATCGGTAGGGTTGGCACCGATCACCAGTACAACGTCGGCCTGCATCACCGAGTCGAAGCTTTGCGTGCCGGCCGACTCACCCAGGGTCTGCTTCAGGCCATAACCGGTGGGCGAATGGCACACCCGTGCGCAGGTGTCGACGTTGTTGTTACCAAACGCCGTGCGCACCAGTTTCTGCACCAGGTAGGCTTCTTCGTTGGTACAGCGGCTGGAGGTGATGCCGCCGATGGAGTCGCGCCCGTATTTGAGCTGGATGCGGCGGAACTCGCTGGCGGCATAGGTCACGGCCTCGTCCCAGCTGACTTCCTGCCACGGGTCTTCCAGGCGCTTGCGGATCATCGGTTTGGTGATGCGGTCCGGGTGGGTGGCGTAGCCCCAGGCAAAGCGGCCCTTGACGCAGGCGTGGCCGTGGTTGGCGCCACCGTTCTTGTCCGGGACCATGCGCACCAGCTGGTCACCCTTGATTTCGGCGCGGAACGAGCAGCCAACGCCGCAGTACGCGCAGGTGGTAATGACCGAACGCTCAGGCTGGCCAAGCTGCACCAGGCTCTTTTCCGTGAGGGTCGCGGTCGGACAGGCCTGCACGCAGGCGCCGCACGACACGCATTCGGACGCAAGGAAGTTTTCGCCACCCGCTGCCGCCACCCGCGATTCGAAACCACGCCCGGTAATGGTCAGGGCGAACGTACCCTGGATGTCCTCGCAGGCGCGCACACAGCGGCTGCAGACGATGCACTTGCTCGGCTCGTAGTCGAAATACGGGTTGGAAACGTCTTTTTTCTCGTCCAGGTGGTTGGCACCGTCATAGCCGTAGCGCACCTCACGCAGGCCCACCTGGCCGGCGACGGTCTGCAGCTCGCAGTTACCGTTGGCCGAACAGGTCAGGCAGTCCAGCGGGTGGTCGGAAATGTACAGCTCCATCACGTTGCGGCGCAGGCCGGCCAGGCGCGGGGTTTCGGTGCGCACCACCATGCCTTCGCTGACTGGCGTGGTGCAGGATGCCGGGTAGCCGCGCATGCCTTCGATTTCCACCATGCACATGCGGCAGGAGCCGAAGGCTTCGAGGCTGTCGGTGGCGCACAGTTTGGGGATGCTGGTGCCCAGCATGGCGGCGGCGCGCATGACCGAGGTGCCAGCAGGCACGCTGATGGCGCGGCCGTCGATGCTCAGGCTGACCTGCACGTCGCTTTCGCGGGCCGGGGTGCCGAGGTCGCTGCTTTTATCAGAAGCGGGGTCGAAGAAATTGATCACTGTGCGGCCTCCGTGGTGGTCAGCCCGAAATCGGCGGGGAAGTACTTGAGCGCGCTGGCCACCGGATAGGCAGTCATACCGCCCATGGCGCACAGCGAACCGTACTGCAGGGTGTCGCACAGGTCGCGCAGCAACAGCGCCTGGTCATGGCGCTCGGTGATGTCGCTGCTGGCGATCAGCCGGTCGACCACTTCCATGCCCCGGGTGGAACCGATACGGCACGGGGTGCACTTGCCGCAGGACTCCTCGGCACAGAACTGCAGGGCGAAACGCGCCATGCTGGCCATGTTCAACGTATCGTCGGCCACCACCACACCGCCGTGGCCGAGCATCGCGCCCACGGCAGCAAACGCTTCATAGTCCAATGGGGTGTCGAAATGGCTGGGAGGTACCCAGGCACCGAGCGGGCCACCGACCTGCGCGGCCTTCAGCGGGCGGCCACTGGCCGTGCCACCGCCATAGCCTTCCACCAGCTCGCGCAGGGTCAGGCCGAACGCGCGCTCGACCAGGCCACCCTGGCGAATGTTGCCGGCCAGCTGGAACGGCATGGTGCCCAGCGAGCGGCCCATGCCGAAATCGCGATAGAACGCTGCACCCTTGGCCAGAATGATGGGCACCGAAGCCAGGGTAAGCACGTTGTGCACCAGCGTCGGCAGGCCGAACAGCCCTTGCAGCGCAGGCAGCGGTGGCTTGGCGCGGACAATGCCACGCTTGCCTTCGATGGATTCGAGCAGCGCGGTTTCTTCGCCGCAAATATAGGCGCCGGCGCCCACCCGCACCTCCAGGTCGAACGCCTGGCCGCTGCCCGCTACGTCAGCACCCAGGTAGCCAGCGTCACGTGCGATGGCGAAGGCCTGGTCGAGTACCCGGATGGCATCGGGATACTCCGAGCGCACATAGATATAGCCCTTGTCGGCACCCACGGCGAGGCCGGCAATGATCATGCCCTCGATCAGCAGGAAGGGGTCGCCTTCCATCAGCATGCGATCAGCGAACGTGCCCGAGTCACCCTCGTCGGCGTTGCACACCACGTACTTCTGCCCGGCGCCAGCATCACGCACGGTACGCCACTTGATGCCGGCCGGGAACGCCGCACCACCACGGCCACGCAGGCCGGAGTCGAGTACTGCGGCAACCACTTCGGCACCGTCCAGCGCCACAGCGGCCTCCAGGCCTGCGAAACCGCCGTTGGCGCGATAGTCGTCCAGCGACAATGGGCGGGTAATGCCAGCGCGAGCGAACAGCAAGCGTTGCTGGGTCTTGAGATAGGGTATTTCTTCGACCAGCCCCAGTGCCAGCGAGTGGCCACCGGGCTCCCCCGCCAGGGCATCAAGCAGTGACGGCACATCCTGTGGCGTAATCGGGCCGAAACCCAGGCGCCCTTGCGCACTGTCGCACTCAATCAGCGGCTCCAGCCAGTAAAGCCCGCGCGAGCTGGTGCGCTGGATGTCCAGCGGCAACTGGCGGCGCTCGGCCTCGCGCAGCAGGGCCTCGGCAACCTGGTCGGCACCCACGGCACGGGCTACCGAATCACAGGGAATATACAGCTTCAGCATGCTGAGTCCTCCCGGCAACCGTTGACCAAGTCCCGCAGGCGCTCAGGGGTGAGGCGCGCGTGCACCTGGCCGTCCAGCTCCAGCGCTGGCGAGCAGGCACAGGCCCCCAGGCAGTAAACAGGGCGCAGGCTGATGGACCCGTCGGCGCTGGTGCCGTGGTCGTCCAGTGCCAACTGTTCACGCAATTGCGCGGCCAGGGCTTCGGCGCCACGGCTCTGGCACGACTCGGCACGGCACAGGCGCAGGGTGTGGCGCGCGGGCGGCGCGGTGCGGAAGTCGTGATAAAAGCTGATTACCCCACGTACTTCAGCCAGGCTGAGGTTCAGGGCATGGGCGATTTCGGGGACCGAGGCATCGGGGATGTAACCTATCTCGTGCTGGACGGCATGCAGGATCGGCAACAGGGCACCGGGGGTGTCCTTGTCGCGGGCCAGAATGCGCTGGATTACAGGCAGGTGGAGCAATTCATCAGGCATACAGCGGACCTCGGCATCACGGACCCTGCCTGATTGTTTTAAGGGGCAGGTTTCCGGCGTGTTCTGCTGCGGCGCACCGTCCACGTCACAGTTGCGTGGTACGGGTGGCCTCCTCGCCCACGGCCGCACGTCTGCGCGCACTGACCCTTGGGCATCCTGCTAGCATGGCACTTGTAGCGCCGAGGGGTTGTATGCGAGCGACCAGGCGCATTCTGAAACCGACGCACGTGATTACGCCCCGGCATCATCTGCCACGGCTTGCCGATCAGGTGGGTCTTGAAACCATCGTTGCATGCACCAGGCTCTCGAAACCGAACCTGGTCCATTGCCGGGCCTGCCAGACGGCAGCCCCGGCAATGGGCTGCCATCCAGCATGGCTACGGGGCAGAACGCGACTGAGCTCAGTCGGTAGACTGCACCGTTGCGGTGTCGGCGGCGGGGGCCGGAGCCTGGGCCTGGGCCTTTGACTTCGCACGATTGCGTCGGTCCTGGCTGCGTTGCCGCGCAGCCTGCTGCTTGGCATGCAGCGCCTGAGCGGCGGTCACAGTACCTGCGGCCTGCCCATTCAGGTCAAGGCGCGGTGCATTCTCCACCATGCTCGCCCAGTATCGAGCGCCCCGGCACCACGTGGAAATGCCCAGCTTGAGCTGTTCGCGGGTCAACCCAAGCAGCTCCAGGTGTTGCTCGGCATCCTTGAAAATGCCCTCCTTGAGCGGCACCTTGGGGGCCGGGTTGACCGGGAAAGCCAAGGGAAAATGCTTCTGCAGTGGCCAGATCGCTGCCACCGCCGGGTCCATCTCACGCGGCTTCGCCTGCGGGGGCGACTTGCGCTTGGGCGGTTTCGCGCTCTCGGCCTTTACCTGCCCTTTTTCCGCCCGCAGGCGGTCTCGTAGCTCAGCTAGTTGTTCAAAACCCATTGTTCATTCACTGCTTCGAAGTTGATTGCGTGGTGCAAGGATACCCCATGCAGCCTGCACATTGCTTGCAGGCCAACTTTCCCGGCTAGCCGAAGCCCAACGCGCATGCCCGTGCGACGGCCCTCAGCTGAACACCCAAAGCACGCGTGTGGGCTTGTCGGTCAGGTTGGCGTAACGGAAACGGGCGTGGGGTTGCAACTGAAAACTGTCATTGGCGTGCAGCGTGACCGGCTCAGCATCGCCCAACCACACCGTCAGTTCGCCTTCGAGCACGAAGCAACCCTGCTCCGAGCTGTCGTCCAGGTACTCCTCGCCACTGCTGGCTCCCGGCTGCAAATGGCTGTCGAGCATGGAAAACGCGCCCGTTATGGAGGGCGATGCCAGCACATCGGTGATGCCACCGGCCAGGTGCAGCGTGCGACGCTCGTGCGGGCGGGTCACCCAGTCGAGCTCGCGGGGTTTGTCCAACTTGTAGAAGTAGGCTGTGGATACACCGAGCTCTTCGCTGATGGCTGTGAGATCGGCCACGGTCGGGCGTGACACGCCGCGTTCGACCTGGGACAGAAAGCCCACCGAACGGCCGATGCGCTGTGCCAGCTCGCCCAGTGTCAGGCCCTTGAACTTGCGCAGGTCGCGAATCAGTACTGCCAGGCCTTCGATTTCTTCGTGCACTTTCATGGTTGAATCGCGACTTTCAGACGGGAAATGGATGCCCAGAAAAGTACAGGATTCATTTCACAAAGCAAAATGCTTTGCGGAAGGTGCCTGACGTGAAATGTACGATTGCGGCACCGATCGAGCACCGCGCAGGCGGCGCTCGATCTCACCGGTGCTGAGAACAGCTAACCAGGCCCTCCGTCCTTACCGAACAGCCTCATAGGTCAGGTCCAGGCACTTGCGGGCTTTCTCCACCAGTTCGTCGATCTCTTCGATACTGATCACCAGCGGTGGCGCGATGATCATGGTGTCGCCTACAGCGCGCATGATCAGGCCGTTGTCAAAGCAGTGCTGGCGACAGATCATGCCGACACCTTTGCCTTCATAACGGGCCCGGGTGGCCTTGTCTTTCACCAACTCGATCGCACCGAGCATGCCCAGGCCGCGCACTTCGCCTACCAGCGGGTGGTCGGCCAGTTCGCGCAGGCGTTGTTGCAGATAAGGCGCGGTTTTATCGTGCACCTGCTGGATGATCTGCTCGTCACGCAGGATCCGCAGGTTCTCCAGGCCCACGGCTGCCGCCACCGGGTGGCCGGAATAGGTGAAGCCGTGGTTGAAGTCGCCGCCTTCGCTGATCACCTTGGCCACCTCGTCACGCACGATCACCCCGCCCATGGGGATGTAACCGGAGGTCAGGCCCTTGGCGATGGTCATCAGGTCAGGCTTGAGGTCGTAATAATCGGTACCGAACCACTCACCGGTACGGCCGAACCCGCAGATCACTTCGTCGGCGACGAAGAGGATGTCGTACCTGGCCAGGATTTCCTTGATCTTCGGCCAATAGGTCTGCGGCGGAATGATCACGCCACCGGCGCCCTGGATCGGCTCGGCGATGAAGGCAGCAACGTTGTCCACGCCAACTTCGAGGATCTTCTTCTCCAGTTGCTCGGCCGCCCACACGCCGAAGTCGGCCTCGGTCATGTCGCCGCCTTCGCCGAACCAGTATGGCTGCGGGATGTGCACGACATCCGGGATCACCCCGCCCTGCTGGTGCATGCCACTCATGCCGCCCAAGGCCGCGCCCGCCACGGTAGAGCCGTGGTAGCCGTTGATGCGGCCAATGATGACCTTCTTGTTCTTCTGGCCTTTCAATGCCCAGTAATGGCGAACCATGCGCAGCACGGTGTCGTTGCCTTCGGAGCCGGAGCCGGTGAAGAACACGTGGTTCATGCCTTGCGGGGCCACCTCGGCGATCGCCTTGGCCAGCTCCAGCGCAGGCGGGTGTGCGGTCTGGAAGAACAGGTTGTAGTAAGGCAACTGCTTCATCTGCTGGCTGGCGACCTCGGCCAGCTCTTCGCGACCATAGCCGACCGCCACGCACCACAGGCCGGCCATGCCATCGAGAATCTTGTTGCCCTCGCTGTCCCACAGGTACACACCCTTGGCCGAGGTAATAATGCGTGGGCCTTTCTCGGCCAGTTGCCTGACATCGCTGAACGGGGCCAGGTGATGGTCGCGGCTCATGGTTTGCCAGGCAAGGGTCTGCGAATTCTGTTCACTCATTGACTTCACTCCATCAAGTTGCGCAGCCGCGCTGCGAGGGTATTTTCTACAGGTGGGAAAGGTGGCTGCTCAGGCAGACAGCAACAGCCTCTGGCGCAATACCGAGCGGTGCCGGCAGGCCTTGCCAAAGGACTGGAAGATGGCCAGGTAATGGGGGTTATCCATGACCTGGAACTCGGGGTGCCATTGCACGCCCAGGGCAAAGCCCTTGCTGCTCTCGACCGAAATCGCTTCCACCAGGCCATCGGGTGCCAGCGCCTCCACCCTCAGCCCGGGGGCCAGTACGTCGATGCCTTGGCCGTGGATGGAATTGACGTCGAATATCGCCGGCAAGCCCATGCGGTCGAGCATGCCGCCAGGCTCTACATGCAGGGTGTGGCGCGGCCCGTATTGCTTGTCGAGGGGCTCATCCTTGCCTTCGCGGTGGTCCATGAACACGCCGGTCTCGTGGACCTTCTGGTGCAGGGTGCCACCCAACGCCACGTTCATTTCCTGGAAGCCACGGCAAATGCCGAGTACCGGTACGCCGGCGGCGATGGCGGCGCGCATCAGCGGCAACGTGGTGGCATCGCGCAGTTGGTCGTGATGGGTACCCGCAGCACTGGCCGGGCCGTTGTAATGGTACGGCTCGATGTTGGACGGCGAACCGGTGAAGATCAGCCCATCCACCACGTCGAGAATATCGGCGCTGTCCATCAACTCACCGAGGCTGGGAATGACGATGGGCAGCCCACACGCTGCCTTGGCTGCCGCGCGCGCGTACTTCTCGCTGATGGTCTGGGTTGCATGCAGCTCAATCATGCTGGTGCATGCGGTAATGCCGATCACGGGCACACGTGGCATATCTTCCTCCGGCAAATCCATATTGCGCGTTGTATTGAAACGGTAAAAAGGGAGGGTGCAGCGTCGCTGTTCGACCTTCGGCACCTACAGGAACCAGCGGTATTCGCGGGCATCGATGTGGCGCATAAAGTCCAGTTGCTCCTGGTATTTGTTTTCGCAATAGACCATCACGAACTCGCTGCCCAGGCCTTCGTTGACCACCGGGTGATGACGCATGGCGGCCAAGGCGCTGAGGGCATCCTTGGGGAAGTCGATGCCGCTCTGGCGGTTGTCGTTCAGCGGGGCGATGGGCTCGACGCCGCGGTCCAGGCCATGCTCCATGCCGGTCAGGATGGCCGCCAACACCAGGTACGGGTTGGCATCGGCACCGGCGATGCGGTGCTCGATGCGCAGGTTGCGCGGGTCGGACTCGGGGATGCGGATGCACGCGTCACGGTCTTCGAAACCCCAGCTGGCCTTGCTCGCCGCGTTGACCATGGCGCCATAACGTCGGTAGGCATTGTGGTTGGGGGCAAAGATCGGCATGCAGTGCGGCAGCAGTTCCAGGCAGCCTGCCACCGCATGGCGCAGCTTGCGCTGTTCGCTTCCCGCCAGGATGTTATTGCCGGCGGCGTCGTACAGGCTGACGTGCACATGCATGCCGCTGCCTGGCGCGTCCAGGTAGGGTTTGCTCATGAAGCTGGCACGGTAGCCGTGCTTCATCGCGATACCGCGGGTACTGCGGCAGAACAGTGCCGACCAGTCCGCCGCACTGAGGGCATCGTCGCTGTGCGAGAAGTTGATCTCGAACTGGCCTGGGCCCAGCTCTGCGGTGATGACGTTCGCCGGCACGCCCTGCTCGTTGGCGCCATCGACCATCTCGTGCAGGACCGACGAAAAGCGCGACAACCGCTCGATGTGCATGTTCGGCTGATCGTCTTCATCCTCGGTCGCCGTGTCACGTGGATACTGGGGCAGGCCGTTATCAAGCTTGCGGTCGAACAGGTAGAACTCCAGTTCAAACGCCACCACCGGGCGAATGCCACGCTTGGCCAGACGCTGAAGAACACGCGCCAGCACTTCACGAGGCTCGAATTCGATCGGCTTTGCAGTGCCGTCGGACGTGATCAGCATCTGGGCGATCACTTCCTTTTCCCAACGCACCGGCTTCAGCGTACCCGGCACCAGACGCCGGGCGGCATCCGGGTCGCCGTCGGCGAAGCAATAGTCACCAATCGGGTAAAGGCCGCCCTGGGTACCCAGCAGCACGCAGTTCTGCGGCAGCTTCAGTGGCGCACCGGCTGCGACTTTTTCCAGCATGTCCATGGGGTAGCGCTTGCCGTAGAAGTGCCCGGGGATGTCCAGCGCAATCAGGTCGACATAGCGAATTGCCGGGTGTTCTGCTCGGAACGAGCGCACTTCAGCCAGCAGGTCCGGAAAGATGACACTCATCTTCTTATCCTTGTGAGGTGAACGAATTCAATTGAAGACCCAGAGCACACGGGTGGTTTTATCCGTCAGGTTGGCGTAACGGAACGGCGCATGGGGTTGCAGCTGGAAGCAGTCGTTGGCTTGCAGGGTCACAGCATCGCCCTGGTCCAGCCACACCGTGAGTTCGCCCTCGAGCACGAAACAGCCCTGCTCGGAACGGTCGCTCAAGTACGCCTCCCCACTGGTGGCGCCCGGCTCGAGAAGGCTGTCGAGCATGGAGAAGGCGCCTGCGATGGTCGGCGAAGCCAGCACGTCGGTGATGCCCGACTCCAGGTACAACGTGCGCCGCTCGTGGGGGCGCGTGACCCAGCCAATGCTGCGGGGCTTGCTCAGGTTGTAGAAGTACGCGGTTGATACGCCGAGCGCTTCGCTGATAGCGGTGAGGTCTGCCACGGTCGGGCGCGAAACGCCGCGTTCGACCTGGGAGAGGAAACCCACCGAGCGGTTGATGCGCTCGGCCAGTTCACCCAAGGTCAGGTTCTTGAATTTGCGCAGGTCGTGAATAAGGATCGCGAGGGCTTCAACCTCTTCGTGCATCTTCATCGTTTCGGACTGCCGTGAAATTTTTAGACTTATTTTTCATGAAAATTTACATGAAAAATTTCACGCGTCAAGTCGAACGATGGAATTGTGCAGCCGCCAACAGAGGGTTTGCTGCGCAGCGAAGCGGATTGGCTGCGGTGGCGCGGGTTTCTTTACAGGCGCTCGGCGAGTAGCCTCGTGGCTGAATCCTCCAGCCCGAACCTGTCCATCGCCATGCCAAACGGTTTCCCTGATTTGCCCTCGCTCAATGCGCTACGTGTGTTCGAAGTGGTTGCCCGCCACCTGAACTTCCGCCTGGCCGCCGAAGAGCTGGGGGTTACCCAGGCGGCAGTGGCACAACAGATACGCGGGCTGGAAGCGAGCCTGAACCTTCGTTTGTTCGAGCGCCTGCCCCGGGGCCTGGCACTGACCGATGCGGGGCTGGGCTACAGCGGCAGCATTCGCAACGCCTTGGCGATGATCGATGAGGCAACCCGCCTGCTGCGGCCACAGGCGTCTCACCTGACGGTCAGCGTGACACCAACCTTTGCCTCCAAATGGCTCATTCCCCGGTTGGGCAGCTTTGCGCACAGCCATCCGGACATCGATTTACGTGTACTGGCCACAGATCGGCTGTCCCACTTCAATACCGACGGCGTGGATCTCGCAGTCCGTTATGGCAAGCCCGACATCGGCGCGGGCTTGAACAGCGAACTGTTGATGGAACAGCGTATCGTCGCCGTGGCCAGCCCAACATTGTTCGAAGCCAGCAAAACCCCCACCAGCTTCGAGCAGCTTCAAGCGTTCACCCTGCTCCATGATGCCCATGATTTCTGGCCTCGGTTCCTGGCACAAGTGTTCCCGCAACACGGGCAAGCGACTGCCAGAAACCTGCGGTTCAACCAGACTTCATTGGCTATCGATGCCGCCATCAGTGGTCAGGGTATTGCGTTGGCAAGCCTGGCGTTCGTCAGTGATGACATCGTCGCGGGCAGGCTGACCCAGGTCTTCGCCCAGCAACTCAGGCTCGATAAGTCGTTCTACCTGGTGTGGCCACGAAAGTTGCAGCAGCCGGAGTCGCTAGGCATTGTCCAGCGCTGGTTCAAGCAACAGGCAGGCAATAGTTAATCTACTGCCTTGGTGAAGTTTAGCTGTCTCCCTCGCTGCCACGACTGCTGCTAATTTTAGTGCGCCTAAGCATTCAGCGATTAACGTTCCGGAGGCAGCATGTCAGTAGAAAAAGTTGCGATCATCACAGCAGGTGGCAGTGGAATGGGCGCAGCAGCGGCACGGCGCCTGGCCGCTGACGGGTTCAAGGTTGGCATCCTGTCCTCCTCGGGCAAGGGCGAAGCCCTGGCTGCCGAGCTTGGTGGTATTGGCGTAACGGGTAGCAACCAGTCGGTTGAGGACCTGAAACGCCTGGTCGATGCCGTGGTGGAAAAGTGGGGGCGCATCGACGTGCTGGTCAATAGCGCCGGCCATGGTCCGCGCGCGCCAATCCTGGAAATCAGCGACGAAGACTGGCACAAGGGCATGGACACCTATCTGCTCAATGTCATTCGCCCGACTCGCCTTGTGACGCCCTGCATGCAGCGCCAGAAAGGGGGTGTGATCATCAACATTTCCACCGCCTGGGCGTTCGAGCCCAGTGAGCTGTTCCCGACGTCTGCAGTGTTCCGCTCGGGCCTGGCCGCATTCACCAAAATCTTCGCCGACCAATTCGCCGGGGACAACGTGAGGATCAACAACGTCCTCCCCGGCTGGATCGACAGCCTGCCAGCCACCGAACAGCGCCGCGACAGCGTGCCGCTCAAACGCTATGGCACCTGCGAGGAAATCGCCGCCACCATTGCGTTTCTCGCCAGCGAAGGCGCTGCCTACATCACCGGGCAGAACATCAAGGTCGATGGCGGCTTGACACGCAGCGTTTGATTGCCTGTCGGCCCGCAGGCCAGTCGACTGATCGGGCCAAGGCGATTACGCTGGCGCTTTTCCAACTGCACGGAAGCGCCAATGACAGAGGCATACCAAGGAAGCTGCTTGTGCGCAGCCGTCTCTTACCTGCTACTCACCCCACCCAAGGCAGTGAGCCACTGCCACTGCAGCCAGTGCCGCAAAAGTCACGGCGCCGCATTCGCTTCGTACGGCAGCATTCCGCGCAGCATGCTGCGAATACTGCGCGGCGCTTCCAGCATCAAGGCCTTTTCTTCATCACCGACGGTTACGCGCGAGTTCTGCACGGAGTGCGGCTCGACCTTGTTCTGGTCACGCGCCCAAGGTGAGTTTGCCGACTGGATTTCGATAGCGCTGGGAACGCTTGATACTCCGTTCCTGCCCAGGAAGCAGAAACATGTCCACGTCGACGCTGCTGCCCCTTGGTACTCACCCTGTAACCCTGACTCATAACGCTTGGCAGCACATCAAGCCACCCGATAGAGCAATCACGGCTAGGCACCTCGGTGCCTGAACAACGGATGCTAGCGCTTACCGCACCCTCCAGAGATTCCGTTCGTTGACTGACTCACAGCACAACCCTAGCTACATGAAACGGTTCGAAACCGTGCTTGCCTACATCGACAGCCACCTCGAAGGCGATCTGTCGGTAATTGCCTTGAGCCGCATCGCCAACTTCTCGGCGTTTCACTTCCATCGGCAGTTCACGGCCTACATGGGCGTTCCGGTTTCACGGTATGTGCAACTGATGAGGCTTCGACGCGCAGCGCATCAACTGGTCGCCTCGCCCGCGACGCCCATACTGGAGGCCGCATTCGGCGCCGGTTTCGAAAGCCCCGAAGCCTTTGCCAGAGCGTTCAAGCGCGCCTTCGGCATGGCGCCGAGCGCGTTCGCCAAGGCACCGAACTGGCAGGCCTGGAGTGCGGTATTCAATGTTCCTCACCGATCCAGGAGTATCACCATGCAGATCCGTATCGTGAATTTCGCCGAAACCCACGTGGCCGCGCTCGAACACCAAGGGCCGCCCGGCCTGGTCAGCGAAAGCGTCGCGCGTTTTCGCCAATGGCGCATGCAAAGCGGCCAGTCGCCTGTGGCCAGCAGCCGAACCTTCGGCATCCCCTACGACAACCCCGACACCACCCCGGCCCAAGCCTTTCGCTTTGCCGTGTGCGGCGAGATAGACGAGACAGTGCAGCCCAACGATTTCGGCGTGCATGAACGGGTTATACCGGCGGGGCGCTGTGCCGTGATCCGACATACCGGCTCGCCTGACTACATTGGCGAAACCATCTACCCGCTTTATCGTGACTGGCTGCCATCAAGCAACGAAGAACTGCGTGATCATCCGTTGTTCTTTCATTACCTGAGCGTGTACCCGGAAACGCCACTGGAGCAATGGCAGACGGACATCTACGTGCCGCTGAAATAGGCTGAGCCATGGACAGCGGGCGTAGCCAACTTGGCCGGCCCAGACGCATGGCCGGGCAACCGAGCCGGGGATCAGATACGTACCCTGGATGCCTCGCCATGCGTCTGGAGGCGTGTTTGCTTGCGATAAAAGGCGTGAATAGCCCACACCACCCCTACAAACAACAAGGCTGTACCAAGCGCTTCCATAGGAGACGGCCAGCGCTGGTTGATGAGCAGGCCCATCGTAGTTGCATAAATGGTCCCGCTGGCGATCAATTGCCCGCTCAGCGCCAGCGGAAGACGCCGCGTTGCGATTGACCATGCCCAGGCACCTGCAAGGGTGGCCCCTAACCCCTGAATCAGCCCACAGACGATCAGCGCCTGAGTACCTGCCAATCCGCTCGGATAGCTAGCGAAATGAGACAGTTTCAAGTACAGCCCAACCGGGATGAACGCCAGCATTTCGACGCTGCACATGAAGATCAACATGGCTGACCACAACATGGGAGACATGCTTGGGCGTCGAGCCAAAGCACTTTCATTCAACAGACCAAAACCGGTCCAGAATGCGATTGCCAACAACGATGCAAGCAACCCAAGCAGTAACGATGCGGTTGGGAGCACTGCCGCCGCACGGCTAGCATCAAACACGCTCAGATTGACCAGGCTGATGCCCAGACCCGCCACCAGCAGTGGCCCGGCAATGGCGCGCCAAGGCACGCTGGCGCTGCGCATGTTGCCGGCAATCGCGAGCACGATCGGTACTGACCCCATCATCACAGGGGGGATCACCGGCCCGGCTGCCAAGACCGCAGTGGTGATCAGGAAGAAGTAGCCAATGTATCCCAAGAAGCCCAGCAGTGCGGCACAGGCCCAGTCACTCAGTCGCAATTGCCGCACTTCGCTGCGGTAAACGAACAGCACCAGCAGGCTACCTAACCCGGCAAAGGCATAGCTCACCACCGCCAGGTCAAAAAGGCTGTAGTCACCGACCAGCCCCGGAAAAATGTAGAGCAGTGACCAGGAAAAGGTGGCGGCAATGGCCGCTAACAGGCCCAGGGTCATACGCTCTGCTCCTGCCTCTGAATCCAGCAATGAGCTATTTGCCGGGCAGTGTCGAATACCCGCATGTCCTGGCCCATCGCGCCGCTGACAAAACTGCCCTCCAGCAAGATAAACAGCCCTTGGGCAACTGCGTCGGGGTCGTTTATACCGGCGCTCATGGCCAAGGCAGCAAGGTTTTCGCGTATCCCTTGCTTATGCCTGCTCACTGCTAAATGCACGGGGTGGCTAAACTGGGGGAATTCAGCCGCACTGTTGACGAACAGGCACCCGCGCTCGCTATCTTTCAAAAGAAAGCGTTCATACAGATCGAAAAAAGCGAGCATGCCACTGACTGGCTCAGGATGCCTGGCCAGGGTGCGCGCTACCTCTTCACGCCAGCGTCGGTCACGCTCCTCAAGGCACGCCACTATCAGCGCATCCTTGGAGGGGAAATGGCTGTAGAGCGTCATTTTGGTAACTCCCGCCATCGCGGCAATGGCCGTTACCCCCGTCACGTATACACCTTGCAACAGAAACAGCTTCAGCGCGGCATCAATCAAACGCTCACGGGTATTGTCCAATTCAAGGCACTCCGGCAAAGGGACGGAGCTGACTATACTGACCGGTAAGATTCAGGCCGCATCCAGATACGACCTGAAGCATGGCCGCTACGACACAGAGCGCAGCAGCAAAACGCAGGCCTGGCCAATCAGAAACTTGCTACGCCAGCTAAGCGCCCCCTGTACTTGGGATGCGAATCTGGGCTGTGTGGCTGATCGTGCCGTCTACCTTCTTGCGAAACACCGCTTGGCCCAACGTGTCTTGGGCATGCCGGTGGCAACTGTGTTTACCGAGATCGATCCCGACCCGTGCTGACTCGCTCGTGATGATGGCCTCCAAAACAAAACACCCTGCGAAAGCTTAGCCCTCGCAGGGTGTGGGGGTGACCCGTTCATTTTAGCCCGGTCTACGCTGGGCTTTCGTGCACGCTAAAGCCGGTACTGCATGGATGCGGTCAAATCATCGATCATTTTTTGAAGAAGACCCGACAGCGTTGCTGAGGCCTTTCGAATTATGATCGCCTGGCGTCGTTCCAGAGATGGCCGTGGACTTGGCCAAACCGCGAGTGTCCTTGGAGTTAGCGACACCCGAGGTGGTGGTGCCATGACCGTTGTCGCTGTTGCGCGAGCTTCCGTAATGATTGCCGCTTACGCCATGATCGCGTGTCGCCTTTCCAGCGTGATCACTTCCAAGGCCCTTCCCGCTTCCACTATGCCCTCCCATGCCACCGGCATGTCCGGCGCCGTTTCCACCGCCATGTCCGCCGCCACCGCCATGACCACCGCCGCCGCCGCCGCCGCCACCGCCACCACCACCACCACCACCACCACCCTTGGCATAGGCGGAACTGATCGGGGAGATATCGGCAGGCAAGAATGCCGTCATCCCGAGTGCCAATGCACAAGCAAAGACAGCAACCAAAGGTTTTTTCATTTTTTGTTCGGCTCCGGAGGCGCGAGTGGGTGGCTAAAGTGCGGATTGGACCTGACACAGACACCAAAGTTCTCGCATTCCGACAGACTGCCAGGGAAACGCCGATCACGTTCTCCCGAGCGCGTAATGAGCAACATCTCGACCGCGCCAGGCCCATTTTTCGGCCGATAGCGCGGCGTTCAACAACTAGCGGCGCCCCATCCACAGGTCCGACAGCGCAAACAACGTGGTCCGTTGTGCAGTGTTCTTGGCCAAGCCACGAAAGCGAGCCTTCACATAACCGAACTGGCGCTTGAGCGGACGACTGTGTCAGCACAGGTAGTCTGCCCCGTCCTGACGTGTTCGGAGAATCCTCGACCAACCAAGCAGGGCCGAGCCCGCCAGTGCTGACAGCCCTTGAGGTTCCGCCTTGCTATTGGCGTACCCCGCCGTCAGGATGGATGCTTCATCAGGCTTAAGGAGAGAGCCGTGTTTCCCATGAACGTGTGGTTCGCCTATACCGCCGCCTGCGTGCTGTTGGTGCTGGCACCGGGCCCTGACAACGTGTTGGCCATTGGCCGCGGTCTCAGCCAGGGTAAAGTCGCAGCGGCCGTATCCGGCATGGCGTCAGGCGCAGGCATTTTGTTTCACATTGCAGCCGCTTCGTTAGGCTTGACCCTGCTAATGCAAACCTCGGTGCTCGCATTTTGGGTGATCAAGCTCATGGGTGCCGGCTATCTGCTCTGGCTAGGGATCAAGGTTCTGCGCGCTCGTAGCCTGATAAGCCTCCAGCCGGCGTCCAGGCAATCTCTGTCCAGCATTTTTCTGACTGGTCTGCTTTCGGCTGCGCTCAACCCCAAGCCAGGTTTGTTCGTGCTGGCGTTCATTCCCCAGTTCGTCGACCCCGCACGCGGGTCGGTCAGCGTGCAGATGATGGTTTACGGCGTGTGGTTCGCCGCACTCACTGCATTAGGGTTTGCCTTGATGGGCATTTTCGCCACGGGACTGTCTCGCTACCTGTACCGGCGGCCACGGCTGGTGAATGGGCTGAACGTGGGCGCAGGCCTCACCTTCGTCGCGTCTGGCGTCTCGATTGCGGCGTTGAGCCAGAGATAGCAAGCAGGAGAAAGCGGCGGGGCTGCGTATGAGCCCCGCGTTTCATCACGATGCTGAAGCCTCGACGGCCAGCTTCGCATGGGTGTTCAGTTCCTCGGCGATGAAGGCCGAAATCATCGCCCGATAGACCTGTTCCACCACCTCAGCCGAGGCACCGGTTTCGTCAGCCATCTCACGAACCTTCTTGATCACTTGCTCGACCCGAGCAGGCGCACGCACATCATCGGTGGTTTTCTTGAAGCCCGCTGCTTGCGTCACGAGCCTTCCACGTTTGGCGAGAAGCGAAACGAGGCTGCGGTCGATTTCATCGATCCGTTGACGGACTTCGTCCAGAGAGGCGCAAGGTACATCCATTTGCTTGACTTCCTTTTCATGAGCCTGCGATGGATTGGAGCAGGCTGTCGTGGGTGATCGGGGCGTGCAGTGTAGCTGCTATGCCAGGTCTGCTTAACGCGCCTCAGAGGGTGTAACGCCGCAGGAATAACCCAATCCATTTCGAATAACCAGCTCACGCCTGCGTGGCGCAGATCGCGAAAATGCAGATCCTCCACACGAACCATCTTTCGCCCAGGCTCAAGCAGCCTGCTGGCGGGCGAATGTCTGGGACTCTTGGTAGACTAGGACACCCTTTTTCTTGAGGCGGATCTGGACGGTATAGCTAACCGTCGAATCGGCCTTTTTCCTTGCTCTGATCGTTGCCATGATTTCCGGTGGTACGAGCGTGAATGGCGGTGGTACATCGCACCACTGTCAAATCCAACACGCCCCCGGAAAATGGTACATAAATGCGTAGCCCAGAATGCTCCTAGAAAACGCTTCAAAGCCACAAACCAAGCGCCCTGAGCCGTCACGCCGCTTCAGCGTTGCCCCCATGATGGACTGGACCGACAGGCATTGCCGGTTCTTCCTGCGCCTGCTCTCCCGGCAAACCCTGCTCTACACCGAAATGGTCACCACCGGCGCCCTGCTGCACAACGACGCTCACCGTTTCCTGCGCCACGATGCTTCTGAGCACCCGTTGGCCCTGCAACTGGGCGGCAGTGTGCCGGCCGACCTGGCCGCGTGTGCGCGCCTGGCTGAAGAAGCGGGCTACGATGAGGTCAACCTCAACGTTGGCTGCCCGAGCGACCGGGTGCAGAACAACATGATCGGCGCATGCCTGATGGCTCACCCGGCGCTGGTGGCCGACTGCGTGAAGGCCATGCGAGATGCCGTATCGACGCCTGTCACGGTGAAGCACCGCATTGGTATCAACGGCCGTGACAGCTACGCCGAACTGAGCGACTTCGTCGGCCAGGTGCGTGAGGCCGGCTGCCGGAGTTTTACCGTGCATGCACGCATCGCGATTCTGGAAGGGCTGTCGCCGAAAGAGAACCGCGAGATCCCGCCGCTGCGCTATGACATCGCAGCGCAGTTGAAGAGGGACTTCCCGGACCTGGAGATCGTGCTCAACGGGGGGATCAAGACCCTGGACGAATGCCAGGCACACCTTGAAACCTTCGATGGCGTGATGCTGGGGCGCGAGGCGTATCACAACCCTTATCTGCTGGCCGAGGTGGACCAGCAACTGTTTGGCAGCGATGCGCCGGTGGTCAGCCGTAGCGAGGCATTGGCGCAACTGCGGCCTTATATCGTGACGCATATGGAAAGTGGCGGTGCGATGCACCACGTTACCCGGCATATTCTGGGGCTGGCCCAAGGATTCAAAGGGGCGCGGCGCTTCCGCCAGTTGCTGTCGGCAGACATTCACAAGGCGGCCGAACCCTTGGCGGTGTTTGACCAGGCCGTGGAGTTGTTGCAGGGGCGGTGACCTCAGAGGGAGGGAACCTCGGGCTTGCTTGCGACTCGAATCTTCACCTTTCGTACAGCCCTGTGCGGGCCAGCGGGTCCGCAGGGTTTCGGCGGCCCTTGAGCGGCTGTCGGGCCTCGGGTAATGTCGAGTAAATGCACAGGACAGAGCACGCCCATGACCTCCAAGCTGGAACAACTCAAGCAGTTCACCACCGTGGTCGCCGACACCGGGGACCTGGACGCCATCACCCGCCTGAAGCCGGTCGATGCCACCACCAACCCGTCGCTGCTGCTCAAGGCTGCTGCCATCCCGGGCTACGCCGATCTGCTCAAGCAGGTGAAGGCCGACGCCAAGGGTAATGTCGACCTGGCCTGCGACAAGTTTGCAGTGGCGGTAGGCTCGGGCATTCTCAAGGTCATCCCGGGGCGTATCTCCACCGAGGTGGATGCACGCCTATCGTTCGATGAGCCAGCCCTGCTGAACAAGGCGCGTCAGCTGATCGCCCTGTACGAGGCGGCCGGAGTGGCAAAAGAGCGTGTGCTGATCAAGCTGGCCTCCACCTGGGAAGGCATTCGCGCCGCCGAGCAGCTGGAGAAGGAAGGTATCCAGACCAACCTGACCCTGCTGTTCTCCTTCGCCCAGGCCCAGGCTTGTGCCGATGCCGGGGTGTTTTTGATTTCGCCGTTCGTGGGCCGTATCTACGACTGGTACAAGAAGAGCACCGGCCAGGAATACGTGGGCGCCGAGGACCCAGGCGTGCAGTCGGTCACCCGCATCTACAACTACTACAAGGCCAATGGTTACAACACCGTGGTCATGGGCGCCAGCTTCCGCAATATCGGCCAGATCGAACAACTGGCCGGCTGTGACCGCCTGACCATCAGCCCCGAGCTGCTGCAGCAGCTGAGTGATGACCAGGGTGAATTGCCGCAGGTGCTGAAACCGGGCAACGCCGGTGAAGCCAAGCAGCACCTGAACGAAAGCCAGTTCCGCTGGGCGATGAACGAAGACGCCATGGGCACCGAGAAACTGGCCGAAGGTATCCGCCAATTTGCGCGGGACCAGGAAAAGCTGGAGAAGTTGATGGCTGAAAAGGCCTGATACAGTTCGTGGTTGCCTGACGGGCGGGAAGTGTTCAGTATTTTCCGCCCGTTTTGTTTGCCACGCCTTAGTTGTGTATTGAATTCTCGGGCCTGTTCGAGGGCAATCCCGCTCCTACACCGATCGATGTAAGGGCGGGCTTGCCCGCGAACAGGCCGCCATAGCCACCCGAGCTGTCGATGACCTCCCCTAACCCGTTGCCCCTCGTTCTCGCCGGCCCGGTACTGCGCCGCCTGGAACCCCAGCGTCTGGCCGTCTGGCTGGTCACTACCCAACCACTGCAGCCCGCGTTCGTCTGCATGGCAAGCGAGGCCCACGTCGATTGCCAGGTGGTGCCGATTGGCCGGCATGCCTACGTTCACCTGCTGGACATCCAATTCGCCAGCCCCCTGCCCTGCAACCAGCTGCTCGACTACGACCTGCTGATCAACGGCCAGGGTATCGCCGACTGGGCCCCACACCTGCTCTACCCCGGCAACCCACGCCCGAGCCTGGTGCTGCGTGAGCGCCTCGACCATTTGCTGCACGGTTCCTGCCGCAAGCCGCACCACCCTGCCGCCGACGGCCTGCTGTGCGCCGACCGGCTGCTGCAGGGGTGCAAGAAGCCCGAAGACCGCCCCGCCGTGCTAGTGATGACGGGCGACCAGGTTTACGCCGACGATGTCGCTGGCCCCATGCTGCGCGCCATCCATAGCCTGATCTCGCGCCTGGGCTTGTTCGACGAGCAACTGGAAGGTGCGGTGGTAGCCGACAGCCAGGCGCTGTACCAGCACCCGGCCAGCTACTACCACCGCGCCGACCTGCTGCCGGCGCTGGAACGCAACGACACCCTGCGCGAGCGTTTTTTCGGCGGCAAGCGCAAGCCGATCTTCTCGTCCAGCAACGCCGACAACCACCTGGTGACCTTCGCCGAAGTCATGGCCATGTACCTGTTGGTGTGGTCGCCGGTGCCCTGGCAGCTGGTGGACCTGGGAATCCCCAGCGGGCTCAGCGACGAGCATCAAGCCCGATACCAGCAAGAGCTGCCGCTGATCCAGGGGTTTGCCGACAATCTCGGTCAGGTGGCGCGGGTGATGGCCCACCTGCCCTGCCTGATGATCTTCGATGACCACGACATCACGGACGACTGGAACCTCTCGGCGCAGTGGGAGGAAACTGCCTACGGCCACCCATTCTCGCGAAGGATCATCGGCAACGCCTTGCTCGGCTACCTGCTCTGCCAGGCCTGGGGCAACAACCCGGACGATTGCAATCCGCTGATCAAGCAATGCCAGGTGCTGACCCGCCAGAACCAGGATGAGCTGATCGGCGAACTGTTGCGCTTCCAGGGCTGGCAGTTCAGCCTGCCTACAGAACCACCGCTGCTGGTATTGGACACCCGCACCCGCCGCTGGCGCAGCGAAAGCAACCTGGCCAAGCCGTCCGGCCTGCTGGACTGGGAAGCGCTGAGTGAATTGCAGCAAGCACTGCTCGATCATCCCTCGGCAGTCATCGTGTCACCTGCGCCGATTTTCGGGGTGAAGCTGATCGAGACGGTGCAGAAGGTGTTCAGCTGGCTGGGCTACCCGCTGCTGGTGGATGCCGAGAACTGGATGGCCCACCGCGGTGCAGCGCAGGTCATCCTCAATATCTTCCGCCACTCGCGCACGCCGGGGCACTACGTGGTGCTGTCGGGGGATGTGCATTATTCATTCGTGTATGAGGTGCTGATTCGCCACCGCCAACGCAGCCCGCACTTGTGGCAGGTGACCAGCAGCGGAATCAAGAACGAGTTCCCCCGGCGCTTGCTGGATGTGCTCGACCGGCTCAACCGCTGGTTGTATGCACCGCGCTCGCCGCTCAACTGGTTTACCAAGCGCCGAGAAATGGAGGTGGTGCCGCGTACGCCCAGCCACAGCAAGGCCGGGGAACGGCTGTGGAATGGTGCCGGGCTGGGACAGGTGTTTTTTGATGAACAGGGGCGGCCGGCGCGGGTGTACCAGCTGGATGCTGGCGGGGGTGAGGCTACAGAGTTTAAAAACCGGGCGTAGTGAGATTCAGAGTTTTTACAGCCTGTGCCGGCCTCTTCGCGGGTAAACCCGCTCCTACACCTGATTGGGGGTGGACACACATTGGTGTTTGGGCGCAGGCCGTCGTAGGAGCGGGTTTACCCGCGAAGAGGCCGGCACAGGCTATAGATCAGCTCCGCTCCAGCGCATTGACCAGATCATGGAAGGCTTCGCGGTTGGAGTCATTCAGGCCCATGAGGATCTTGTGCGCCTCCAGCACCTTGGAGCGCACCACCTCTTCATTCTGGTCCTGCGACGGCAAGTCGGTCAGGCAATCGGTGCAGGGTATCGGTCGATCGACGATGTTGAACACCTGATCGAAGCCCATCGACTGCAATAACCGTGAAATGTCCGGATTGGTAGTCACCACCGTCGGCAGCAGGCCCACCTTCTGTCGCGACAGGATCGACAGCTTCGCCAGCAGGCCCAGCGTGGTGCTGTCGATACTCTCGGTTTCAGTCAGGTCGATGACAATCGCCGAGAAGTTCAGCGCAGTGAAAATCTTCTCGATCGTCGCATCCAGCGCCGAACACAGGGTCAGGCGCACTTCACCAACGAATTTCAGTACGAAGGTACCGCTCTGCTCGGCGAACTGAATTCTACCGGTACTCATTGAAGGTTCCTGCTCAACACCAATAGGGCGATATCATCCGGCATCTCCCCAAGCGTAGCCAATCCAAATCGTTGACGCAGCCCATCCAGACTGCCACCTGCTGCCTTGACGATCTCCGGCAAGGCGGCTTCTTTATCTTTGAGCGTATCACCCGGCAAAAGGTCCAGAATGCCATCGGACATCAGGCTGAGGCTGAACTGCGGGGGTAGCTCCACCACCAAGTCCTGGTAGGTGGCCTCATCGAACAACCCCACCGGCAGGCCGCGGCCTTCCAGGTAGCGGCAATGTTCGGGGGTGTACAGTACCGGCAACGGCAAATGGCCGCCGACAGCGTAGGTCAGCAGGCCGGACTCTTCGTCGATCACCCCGCCGACCATGGTGACGTGCTTGCCCAGCTTGCTGTTGATCAGGCCGCGGTTGATGTGGCTGAGCACTTCAGACGGCTTGAACTCACGCATTCTGCTGCGCTTGAGCTCGAACATGAGGCGCGTGGTCATGAATTTCAACAGCACGGTGACAAAGGCCGACGACGCCCCATGCCCGGATACATCGGCGAGGTAGAAAGCAATGCGCCGCTCGTCCACGCGGAAATAATCGACAAAATCACCCGAAAGGTACAACGACGGGATGATCTGGTGCTCGAAGGCGAACTCGCCGGCCACCCAGGGGCTTTCCGGCAACATGTTCATCTGCACCTGGCGACCGGCGGTCTGGTCCTCCTGCAGCAGGTGCAGGCTGGCCTCCAGTTCGCGGTTGGCGGCTTCGAGCTTGTCGCGGTAGCGCTGGTTTTCCAGCACGAGGCGCGAGCGGTCGAGGGCGCGGCGCACCGAATGCTCGAGTACGGCCAGGTCTTCCAGCGGCTTGATGAGGTAGTCGGCGGCGCCCAGGCGCAACGCTTCCACCGCATCACTCATGACGCCGGCACCGGACACCACGATCACCGGCAACTGCGGCGCACGCTCGCTGACCTGACGGATCAGTTCGAGGCCGCCCATCTGCGGCATGCGCAGATCGCAGATCACGAGGTCGGGCTGGTGTTCTTCGAAGACCTGAAGCCCCTGCTGGCCATTACCGGCCTGGAGGACGCTGAAACCACTGTCTTCAAGATAGGCGGCGAGGCTGGCACGGACCACGTCGTCGTCATCGATGATCAGCAGCGTTGCACTGGTTTTCTGCATGTGGGCGAACGGCGCCGATTTAGGTTGGTGCAGCGGTGTCGGCAAGGCAGACGGCCAGCTACGGGAATTCTTTATGGTCACACTCTACTTGAGTTGTAGGACAAGAACACCTGCCCGGCAACTGTCAGAGGTACCTTGTAAGGCGCAGACGGTACTCCCATCCGGCAGGGGTTTCAAGCATGCTGGGGTCGACCTCGCCGCTCTTTACAGGGCAAATCACCGGGAGTTATAAGAAAGTCGACCAGCGCAACCCGACGGGAAGGATGCAGCATGCCCCACACGCCCTCCAGCCATAGCGAGAAACGCGACTTCATTCGCATGCGCATCGACACCGAGGTCAGCCTTTTGCACGAAGGCCAGGTGATTGCGGCGGTGTGCCTGGACCTGTCCAGCGGTGGCATGCAAGTGCAGGCGCCACAGCGCTTTCTGGTGGGTGATCAGATCGAGGTACGGATCGACTCCGACCATCCGGCGCTGAAAGGGCTGCATGCCAGCACCGAAGTGGTATGGATTGCCGACCAGCCGGGCGGGCAGCAGAAGTTCGGGCTGCGGATTCTGGCCATGCATTGAACCTGAGGCCGCTTTGCGGCCCCAGGTTCACAGATCAGAAGTCGTCTTCGACCTCGCCATCCTTCACCTTGAACTCGCGGTTTTGCAGGTAGGCATTGCGAATGAAGATGTACTTGTCACCCTGAATCAGCTTTTCGGCCGAGAGCAGGCTGGCGCGGGTGTCGATCAGGTCCAGCGCGAAGATCGAATTGCGCGTAGGCACGTGGTCGATGTAGCGATAGGGTTTGGTGTAGGTGTCCGGGTACTTGGCCACACCATCACGCACAGTGCTTGGGCCCAGCAGCGGGATGACCACATACGGCCCGCTCGGCACACCCCAGTAGCCCAGGGTCTGGCCAAAGTCCTCGTCGTTGCGCTGCAGGCCCATCTTGGTACCCACATCGAAGAAGCCACCCAGGCCGAAGGTGGTGTTGACGATCAACCGCGCCGTATCCACGCCCGCCGCATGCGGCTTGAGCTGCAACACGTTGTTGGCCAGGTTGGTCACGTCCCCCAGGTTGCGAAAGATGTTGTGGATGCCATCTTCGAGGAACTGTGGAGTGACCGCCTGGTAGCCCTTGGCCAATGGTTTGAGGGCATAGGTGTCGAGGGTGTCGTTGAAGCGGAAGATCGGGCGGTTGACCGCTTCCCAGGGATCTTCCTCGGTGGCGGCCTGGGTGGCTGCCGCGGGCGCCAGCAGCATGCTGGCGCAGACACAGGCCTGGGTGACTCGTTCGATCACACTGGCACCGATCCTACGCATAGATGTTTCTCCATCGAATTTCTTGGCCGCAAGCGCAACACGTCGCGCTGCTATCAAGGCGGCAGTATAGAGACTTGCGGGCTGATAAGCAGCCTTACACATTTTTGCTCAATATTTTGTGAACAACTGTTGCGCAGCGGGCGATGTCACAGGACGGTAACAATCAACGCATAGCCTTCGAACCATTTGGGGGAAGTTGCCATGGACACTGCGCCCGCCTTCACTGCTGTACTGTTCGGCTTGCGCGGCTGCCTGGTGCAGGCCACCCATGGCGCGCCATCACCCGCCCCCGGCGCCCTGGCCACCCTTGCCAGCCTGCGTCAGCGCCAAGTGCCGTGCATCTGGCTGGATGACCTCAATACCGCGCAAAGCGAACGCCTGGCCCATGTACTGCCCGACTGGCTGCCAGGGCATGCGGTCAATGGCGTGCGCTGGCCGGCGCCGAACGCTTGCTGGCAGGCACTGATGGCGCTGGACAGCGAGCGCCTGGATGGCTGCGTATTGGTCAGCGGCGACCCGCGCCTGCTGCAGTCTGGCCTTAACGCCGGCTTGTGGACAGTAGGCCTGGCCGCCTGCAGCCCGTTATGCGACCGCACTTCTGCGCAATGGCAAGCCATGAGCCCGCAAGAGCAGGATCTGGCGCGCAGCAAGGCGACGCTGGCGCTGTTCAGCCTGGGCGTGCACTCGGTGATCGATCATCTGGAAGCGCTGGACACCTGCCTGGTGGACATCGCCCAGCGCCGGCGCAAGGGTGAAAAACCCTGATACAGCCGTCTTGACGCGGATCATGCAAATCGGCAGCAGGTAGATTACCCTGAAGACAGGCCAGAACCTTTGCCACGTCGCCGAGGTCCATGGCTTGCCAAGCCATTGATGGAGAATAGCCAATGCCTGCCCGCGAATTGCAAGAGCGCCTGAACAGCTTGCGCGAGCAACTGGACCGCAACGTACCGCTTTCGGAAGAAGAGCTGGCCGCCCTGCACGAAGAGGCGCGCCAGATCGAGGCGCAACTGAAACTTGAAGAAGCCACGCCAGACAACAACCTGGTGGACGGCGTGAACCTGGCGATCGAACGCTTCGAGGCCGACCACCCCGACCTCACAGCCACCCTGCGCAGCATTGCCAACTCGCTGCACAGCATGGGGATCTGAAATAGCGGGGGCCGCAAAGCGGCCCCCCTGTATTACTGCCGGACCAGGCGTTTGTTATCCGGGCTGATCGCCCCGGTGCTGCGATACGGGTTGATGTCCAGCCCACCGCGGCGCACATAGCGCGCATAGACCGTCAGGTGCTCCGGCTGCAGCAGATTCTTCAAGTCCAGGTAAATCCGCTCCACACACTGCTCATGGAAGTCGGCATGCTGGCGGAAGCTGATCAGATAGGTCAGCAGGCTGGCATGGTCCAGCGCCCTGCCCTTGTACTGGACCACCACGCTGCCCCAATCCGGCTGGCCGGTGACCGGGCAGTTGGACTTCAGCAGATGGCTGTGCAGGGTTTCTTCCACCACCCGCTCCGGGTTGCAGCGCAACAGCTCTGGTTGCGGCTGCTCGTAGTTGCTGATGGCCACGTCCAGTGCATCGATGCACTGCCCCGGTAAAGCCACCACACCCTGGGCTTCAACCTCGGCCAAAGTGCGCACCTTCACCCCCACCGGCTTGCCGGCAGCGGCGGACAGGTCTTTTTCCAGGCATACCTGCAACGCGCCCAGCGAGGTGAACACCGTCTGGTTCAGCGAGTTGAGGTACAGCTTGAATGACTTGGACTCGATGATGTTTGGCGAATCAGCCGGGATGGCGAACTCGCCGATCGCTACCACCGGCTTGCCCGAAGGCAGCAGCCAGCTCAGCTCGAAGCAGTTCCAGTAATCCACCCCCTGCCAGGGCAAGGTCTGTGCAGTGACGCCCAGCTCGGCCCACTTGGCAGTGCGCGGGATCGGAAACAGCTGCTCCGGGGAGTAGGTGGCGAGGTATTCGCTGGACTTGCCCAGCGGGGAATGTTCGGCAGCGGGATGCATGGAAACTGACCTAGAGGTTCGAAAATGCCCCTAGTCTACCGGTTTTGCACCCCGCCTTGCAGAGCCAGTCACTCAATGGTCAATGCCCCGACCATACCCGCCTGGTAATGCCCCGGCACGTTGCATGCAAACTCGATGGGCGCCGATTGGCGGAAGGTCCAGGTCAGTTCGGCGCGCTGGCCGGGCATGACCATCACAGTGTTGCCACCCCCGTGACCATGGCCGTCACCATGGTCCATCATTTGGCCGTGGTTCATCATCTTGCCGTGATCCATACCTTCGTGGTTCATCGCCTCGGTGAACATCTTGCCTTGCATGGCGACCATTTCCTTCTGGTGTTCGGCATGCATGGCCTTGTCGCCCAGGTTGAATTCGTGCGGCAGCTTGCCCTCGTTGACCAGCAAGAAGCGCACCGTCTCGCCGGCTTTTACCTGCAGGCTTTTTGGCTCGAAGGCGATGTCCTTGAGCACCACGTTGACCGTACGGGTGGCCTTGGCCGCCGGGGCAGGCTCGCCAAAGGCGAAGCTCTGCGCCTGGCCAGCGAAAGCCGGCAGGCTGCCCAGGGCAAGGGTGGCGGTAATGAACAGGTGTTTCATGATGACTCCGGGAATACACAGCAGGATGAGGCCACATTAGCCGGGGGCGACTGGCAGCTACCTGACAGGCACATTACAACTTTGTCAGCTTGGGCGAGCGGGCACATCGTCACGTATCATTTCAGCCATCCTATTGCCCCTGTGCTAGCAGTAAAGCGACGCCATAGGCTACGCACAATCTTTCAGAATATGGACAGTGCATGAAACTGCTGATCGTCGAAGACCAGGCCCGCACCGGCCAGTACCTGAGCCAAGGCCTGAGCGAGGCCGGGTTTGCCACCGAATTGGCCACCGATGGCGAGACCGGCCAGTTCCTCGCCCTGACCGGCGACCACGACCTGCTGATCCTCGACGTGATGCTGCCCGGCCGCGACGGCTGGCAGATCCTTCAGGCCGTGCGCCAGGCTGGCCTGGATACGCCAGTGCTGTTCCTGACCGCCCGCGACGCCGTCGAGGATCGCGTGCATGGCCTGGAACTGGGCGCCGACGACTACCTGGTCAAGCCGTTCGCCTTTTCCGAGCTGCTGGCCCGGGTACGCAGCCTGCTGCGCCGTGGCACCAGCCCGAGCCAGGACACGATCCTGAGCCTGGCTGACCTGCGCCTGGACCTGATCCGCCGCCGCGCCGAGCGTGCCGGGCTGCGCATCGACCTGACCGCCAAGGAGTTCTCACTCCTTGAGCTGCTGCTGCGCCGCCAGGGTGAGGTGCTGCCAAAATCGCTGATCGCCTCGCAGGTGTGGGACATGAACTTCGACAGCGACACCAATGTGATCGAAGTGGCCATCCGCCGCCTGCGCCTGAAAATCGACGACCCGCACCCCAACAAGCTGATCCACACCGTCCGCGGCATGGGTTACGTACTCGAAGAGCGCACCGAGTGATGCGCCGGGTTTCCCTCGGCAGCCGCCTGGCCCTGCTGTTCGCCGCCTGCACCGCCACCGTCTCGCTGGGCGCCGGTCTGCTGTTCAGCCGGGCCAGCGAGCAGCACTTCGTCGAACTCGACCAACAACTGCTGGACTCGCGCCTGTCATTGTTTCGGACGCAACTGGCTGGCGTCAGCACGGCTGATGAGCTCCAGGCCCGCCTGCCTGCCCTGCGCGACGAACTGAGTCACCAGGCCGACCTGGCCCTGCGCATCAGCGCCAGCAATGGCGCCACCTGGTTCGAAAGCCGCAGCGGGCTGCCTCATGCAGCGCAGGCCACCGGGCTGGCCACCCTGCATGCGCCAGGCATCGACTACCGCAGCCTGTCCGTGCCCCTGACACAGGGCGCCATGCAGTCGCCGCGACTGACCCTGTACCTCGACATCACCCACCACCAGCACTTCCTGCAGGGCATGCAACGACTGATCTGGCTGACGGTCGGCCTGTCGGCGCTGACCACCGCACTACTGGGTGCCTGGGCCGCCCGCAGCGGCCTGCGCCCATTGCGGCAGATGGGCCAGGTGGCCGCCAGCGTGTCAGCGCGCTCCCTCACCACCCGTCTGCCGGTGGCGCAGATGCCCGAAGAGTTGGCCGAGCTGGCCAGCAGCATGAACGCGATGCTGCAGCGCCTGGACGATGCCTTCCAGCGCCTGTCAGCGTTTTCGGCCGATATCGCCCACGAGTTACGTACGCCGCTGTCCAACCTGCTGACGCACACCCAGGTCACCCTCACCCGCCCACGCAGCCTCGAAGAATACCGAGAGGCACTGCATGGCAACCTGGAAGAACTGCAATGGATGGCGCAGATGATCAACGACATGCTGTTTCTGGCCAAGGCCGACCACGGCCTGCTGGTACCGGGGGACGCGCCTTTGGCGCTGCATGACGAGGTGGATGCGTTGCTGGAGTACTACGCGCCTCTGGCAGAAGACAGCGACGTGCAGATGCTGCGCGAGGGTGAAGCGGTGCTGCACGGCGACCAGCATATGCTGCGCCGGGCGCTGTCCAACCTGCTGGACAACGCCATGCGTTTTACCCCGGCAGGAGGACAGATCAAGGTAACCCTGGGGCCGGGGCCGACGATCAACGTGGCCAATACCGGGCTGGCTATCGACCCGGTCGCGCTACCGCGGCTTTTCGACCGCTTCTACCGGGTGGACCCGGCTCGACGGGAAGGCAGCAGCGAGCATGCGGGGCTGGGCCTGGCGATTACCCGGTCGATCGTGCAGGCCCATGGCGGATGCATACGGGCGGAGTGCGAGGGTGGGTGGACCCGATTCGTGATCGAGTTCACTCAAAACCGGTAATCCTGGGGCGCTTTACGCCCCCAGGATCTCAGGCAGACATCAAACCGCCAGGCCAATCGCCGGCTGCACCTGCGACGCCCGGTAGGCCGGGTAAATGGTCGCCAGGAAACTCATCACCAGGCCGGCGGTGCAGATGATCGCCACATCCCCCCACTGCAATTGCGACGGCAAGCTGCTGACGAAGTACACATCCGACGTAAAGATGTGCTGCCCGCTCACCCGCTCCAGCCAGCCGACGATCTGGCTCACATTGAACGCCGCAATCACGCCCAGTACGCCACCAATCAGCGTGCCGACAATGCCGATCAGGCTGCCCTGGACCATGAACGTGCCCATGATCTGCGCCGGCGTGGCGCCCAAGGTACGCAGGATGGCAATGTCCGGCCCCTTGTCGTTCACCACCATCACCAGGGTGGCGATGATATTGAACGCCGCGACCGCGATGATCATCATCAGCAACAGGCCGATCATGGTCTTTTCCATCTTCATGGCGCTGAACAGGCTGCCCTGGGTATGCGACCAGTCATCGGCCCGGTAGGCGTCACCAAGCCCGGCAGCAATCGCCTTGGACACCTGCGGAGCGGCATACAGGTCGTGCAGCTTCAGGCGCACACCTTGCACCTCGCCTGGCGCCCAGCGCTGCATCTCGGCTGCATCAGCAACATGGATATAGGCCTGCGACCCATCCAGCTCGGCGCCAACCTTGAAGATGCCAACCACGGTGAGGCGCTGCATGCGCGGGGTGATGCCACCCGGTTCCTTGCTGATTTCCGGCACGATCAAGGTCAGCTTGTCGCCGGTGTTCAGGCGGAAGCGGCGTGCCGTCAGCTCACCGATGACCACGCCGAATTCACCGGGCTGCAAGCCCTGCAGGCGGCCCTGGACGATGTGCTGGCCAACGATGGAAACCTTGCCCTCCTCGGCCGGGTCGATACCACCCACCTGGATCGGCTGCATGGCGCCCTTGTACGACAGCATGCCTTCCATCTCGGTAATCGGCGCCACCGCCATCACCGCCGGATTCTTCATGGCTGCGTCGGCCACCTTGTGCCAGTCGTCCAGCGGCTGCACGCCCAGGATGGCGGCATGCGGTACCAGGCCGAGAATGCGCGAGCTCATTTCGCGCTGGAAGCCGTTCATTACCGACAGCACCACGATCATCGCCAGCACGCCCAGCGACAGGCCGATCATCGAAGTCATCGAAATGAACGAGATGAAGTGGTTGCGACGCTTGGCTCGGGTGTAGCGCGCGCCGATAAAGATGGGCAAGGGTCTGAACATGTACGAAATCACCCAATGGAAACAGGAAAACGGGGCAGCACCTGCCACCCCAGCAGTCGATCAGATGGCCACCAGGTGGCCATCGTCGAGCTTCAGCACACGGTCCATCTGCCGCGCCAGGTTGAGGTCGTGGGTGACCACCAGGAATGCCGTGCGCGAAGCGCTGGACAGCTCCTGCATCAGCTCCTGGATGCCTTGGGCGGTATGGTGGTCGAGGTTACCGGTCGGCTCGTCGAGCATCACCAGGCCTGGGCGGTTGACCAGCGCCCGGGCAATCGCCACGCGCTGGCGTTCGCCGCCGGAAAGCTCGGCCGGCTTGTGGTTCAAGCGGTGGCCCAGGCCTACCCGCTTGAGCAGCGCCTCGGCACGCTCCCGGGCCTCGGGGATGGGCGTTCGGCCGATCAGCAGCGGCATGCACACGTTCTCGATGGCGGTGAATTCCGGCAGCAGGTGGTGGAACTGGTAGACAAAGCCCAACTCGCGGTTGCGTAGCAGGCCACGGGCACGCTCGCCCAGTGCCGACAACTCTTCGCCAGCCAGCCACACGCTGCCCTGGGTCGGCCGGTCGAGGCCGCCCAGCAGGTTGAGCAAGGTACTCTTGCCCGAGCCGGAACTGCCAACGATGGCCACCCGCTCACCGGCCCGCAGTTCCAGGTTGAGCCCGGACAGCACCTGCACCGACTCCGGGCCCTCGTCGTAGGACTTGCCCAGGTTGCGGCAACTCAGAACGGCTTTATCACTCATGCGCGACTCACTCATAACGTAGCGCCTCTGCAGGCTGGGTGCGGGCCGCACGCCAGGCCGGATACAGGGTGGCGAAGAAACTCAGGACCAGTGCCGCTCCACAGACCATGTACACGTCCTGGGCCAGGATCTGCGACGGCAGGTAATCGATGAAGTACACGTCGGCGTTGAGGAACTTGTGGCCGATCAGTGTCTCGATGCTGGCGATCGCCGCACTCACGTTCAGTGCCGCGAAGATCCCGACCACGGCGCCGATCAGCGTGCCGATCACCCCGATCACCGTGCCCTGGACCATGAAGATGAGCATGATCTGCCCGGGCGTGGCGCCCAGGGTGCGCAGGATGGCGATGTCGCCGCGCTTGTCGTTGACCACCATCACCAGGGTGGAAATGATGTTGAACGCCGCTACCGCCACGATCAGCAGCAACAGCAGGCCGATCATGGCCTTTTCCATACGTATCGCCTGGTACAGGTTGCCGTGGGTACGGGTCCAGTCACGGCTATAGAATTCCTGGTCGCCCAGCTGCTGGGCGATGCTCCAGGCTACGCGCGGCGCCTGGAACAGGTCGTCGAACTTCAGGCGCAGGCCCTGGACCTGGTCGGGCTTCCAGCGGTGCAGGCGGGACAGGTCGCTGATGTTGGTCAGGCCCAGGTAGCCGTCGATCTCCCCCGCGCCAACGTGGAAGGTGCCAACCACGGTGAAGCGCTTCATGCGCGGGAACATGCCGGCGGGGGTCACGCTGACCTCTGGGGCGACGAAGGTGAGCTTGTCGCCGATGGCAACGCCCAGCTTGGCCGCCGCCTTGTCGCCGATCATGATGCCCCACTCGCCCGGCGCCAACTGGTCCAGGCGGCCTTGCAGGACGAAGTTGTCGATGATCGACACCTCGCGCTCGCGAGCGGGGTCGATGCCATTGAGCAGCACCTTCTGCACCTTGCCATCATGGGTCAGCAGGCCCTGCATCTGGGTGAACGGCGCAACCGCTACCACCTGCGGATTCTGCTTTACTTGTTGGGCAAGGGCCTGCCAGTCGGCAATGGGCTGGCCGCTCTCCAGCGTGGCATGGGGAATCATCCCCAACACGCGGGTGCGCATCTCATGGTCGAAACCGTTCATCACCGACAGCACCACGATCATTACCACCACGCCCAGGGCGAGGCCGATCATCGAGGTCAGGGAAATGAACGAGACGAAGTGATTGCGACGTTTGGCACGGGTATAACGCGTGCCGATGAATGCGAAAAGAGGTCTGAACATGTCGGGGCTTGTTCGGATGAAAGGGAACGTCCTTGTGGCGAGGCGCCTACGGCGGCTTTACACTCGGACCACCGCCGCTACCTTGGGTTCGCCATGACGACATTAGACGAAGAAGATCGCCGCGAATACTACCGCATCGAAGATCGGATCGCACTTCAAATAAGCCCCCTTAGCGCGGCCGAAGCCCTTGAACCAGATGTGTTGCAAGATGATTCGCCGCTGTTCAACCTGCTCAGCGAGCTGCACCTGGCCGACTTCGAGTCGCAACACCTGTTGCGCCAGCTAAGCGACAAGGACCGCACCCTCGCCGCGTTCCTGCGGGCACAGAACAAGCGCCTCGACTTGCTCAGCGCGGTGGTTGGGCAAACCCTGCTTGGCGAAGTCGGCGAGCCGCTGCCGGTGGTCATTTCCGAAGGCGGCATCGAATCCGTCCACGCCACACAGATTGCCCCCGGTACCCGGGTGAAAGTGAAAATGGTGCTGATGCCGCGCGCCCACGGCCTGCTGCTGCGCGGCAAGGTCACCCATTGCGACCCTCGCCCGGAGGGCGGCTTCGAGGTCGGTACCGAGTTCATCGACATGACCGACGCCCAACGACAACTGCTGGCCCGATACATCCTGCAGCGCCAGCAACAACAACGGCGCCAGCAGCTGGAACTGAACGACCCCGCCTCCTGAGCCAATTTTCCCTGATTTGAAGGAACGAACGTGACCCTGATCTACGGCCATCGCGGCGCCAAGGGCGAAGCACCCGAGAACACCCTGAAGAGCTTTCAGCAATGCCTGTCCCATGGCGTGACCCGCTGCGAGCTGGACCTGCACTTGTCATCCGACAACGAACTGATGGTCATCCACGACCCCACCCTCAAGCGCACCACGGGCCGGCGCGGCAAAGTGGTCGAGCACCCGGCCGCCGAACTGGTCAAGATCGATGCCCGCAAAGGCGGCCCGGGCCATGTGCAGCCCTGCCCGATCCCGAAACTGGAAGAGCTGTTCGAAAAATGCCCGTTCGAACACTGGCAACTGGAGGTGAAAAGCGCCTCGCGCACCCGCGCGGCCACCACCGTCCTGGCGATCCGCGAACTGGCCCAGCAATATGGCCTGCTCGACAAGGTGACCATCACCTCCAGTTCACGCGAAGTACTGGGCGCCGCACTGGAACTGGTGCCAGACGTGAAGCGCGGGCTGGTGGCCGAATACGCCTGGCTTGACCCGCTGAAAGTGGCACAGAACTACGGCTGCGAACTGCTGGCATTGAACTGGACGCTGTGCACCCCCGAGCGCCTGCTCAAAGCACAGGGCCAGGGTTTGCATGTGTCGGTGTGGACGGTCAACGAGCCGGCACTGATGCGCCGGCTGGCTGACTTTGGTGTGGACAGCCTGATTACAGACTTTCCCGGTTTGGCCAAGACCACCCTCGGGTAGGGTTGAAATCGGTCTCTCCGACCGGCTCAGGCCACCGGTCGGAGCCGCTCAAAAAAGCCGGTTCAGGCCGTCATAGGCAGCTACCCGATAGGCTTCGGCCATGGTCGGGTAGTTGAACGTGGTGTTGACGAAGTACTTCAGGTTGTTCTGCTCACCTGGCTGGTTCATGATCGCCTGGCCAATGTGGACGATTTCCGAAGCCTGGTAGCCGAAGCAATGCACGCCGAGGATTTCCAGGGTTTCGCGGTGGAACAGGATCTTCAGCATGCCCTGCGGCTCGCCGGCGATCTGCGCACGCGCCATGCTCTTGAAGAAGGCCTTGCCCACTTCGTACGGCACCTTGGCCTGGGTCAGCTCCTGCTCGTTCTTGCCGATCGAGCTGATCTCGGGAATGGTGTAGATACCCGTCGGCACGTCGTTGACGAAGCGCCAGCTGCCGTTATCGACAATGCTGCCAGCGGCCGACCGGCCCTGGTCATGGGCAGCACTGGCCAGGCTTGGCCAGCCGATCACGTCGCCGGCACCGTAGATGTTCGGCACGGTGGTACGGTAGGCCTCGTCGACCTCGATCTGACCACGGCTGTTCACCTTGATGCCGATGTTTTCCAGGCCCAGCTTGTCAGTGTTGCCGGTACGGCCGTTGCACCACAGCAAGGCGTCGGCCTTGATCTTCTTGCCCGACTTGAGGTGCAGGATCACCCCGTTGTCCAGGCCTTCGACGCGCTCGTACTCTTCGTTGTGGCGCACGGTGATGTTGTTGTTGCTGAAGTGGTAGCTCAGCGCCTGGGAAATTTCCGAATCGAGGAAGCTCAGCAGCTGGCCACGGTTGTCGACCAGCTCGACCAATACGCCCAGGCCACTGAAGATCGAAGCGTATTCGCAACCGATCACGCCGGCACCGTACACGATCAGCTTGCGCGGGGTATGGCTGAGGCTGAGGATGGTGTCGCTGTCGTACACGCGCGGGTGGTGGAAGTCGATGTCGGCCGGGCGGTAGGGGCGCGAGCCGGTCGCGATGATGATGTGCTTGGCGTTGAGCTTCTCGACCACGCCATTCGGGCACACCACTTCCACGGTTTGCTCGTCGGCAAAGCTGCCGGTGCCGACGAACACGTCGACGCGGTTACGGGCATAGTAGCCGGTGCGCGATGCGACCTGCTTGGCGATGACCTTCTCGGCGCTTTTCAGCACGTCCGGGAACGAGAACCAGCGCGGCTCGCCGATGGCACGAAACATCGGGTTGGTATTGAACTGCATGATCTGCCGCACCGAGTGACGCAGTGCCTTGGACGGAATGGTACCCAAGTGGGTGCAGTTGCCACCGACCTGGCGACGGTCATCGACCATCGCTACCTTGCGCCCTGCTTTGGCGGCGTTCATTGCCGCGCCTTCACCGGCCGGGCCGGAACCCAGCACCACTACGTCGTAGTTGTAGACAGCCATGCGTACTCCTTCAGAACTGGCCCGCAAGCCACGGTCGCTCGCGGGGCACGATCATGCCGCCGGGGCGCCATGAGAAAATTCGGGTGCAGTCTAATCAACCCTGAACGCCGCGCACATTAACCCTTGGTCGCGTCGTAGGCCAATTTTGCCCGCACTACATATGCTTCACCCATTCCCTGGCGGCAATCATCCCTGCTTGTGCTTTCACTGGCCTTTCACTGCCCGTTCGAACGCGGGCGTAGCTCGGGAGACGAAGCCTCCCTCTGCTCGAGTCACCAAAACCGCAGCCAGATCATGCGCCACGGCAAAATCCCAGCCTCGCTGTGGGCCCAGGATGAGCAGCAGCGTCGAATAGCCATCGGCCAGCAGTGCTGAGGCGTCCAGCACCGTAACGGCAGCCAGGTCATGTTCGACCGGGCGCCCGAGGCGGGCATCGAAGGTGTGCGAATAGCGCCGGCCATTCTGCTCGAAATAGTGCCGATAGTCACCCGAGGTTGATACTGAAAGGCTATTGACCGGGATGATCTGGCGGGCGATCTGACGGTCTTCGCGGGGCAGTTCCAGGGCAATACGCCAAGGGCTGCCGTCAGGCTTGCGACCAACCGCCTTCAGCTCGCCAGTGGCCTCGGCGACAAAACTGCTGACACCCATGGCCTGCAGGCGCGCAGCGATCAAGTCGACAGCATGACCGGCGACGATGCTGTTGAAGTCGAGCTGCACCGGGGCATCCTTGCACAGGGCTCGACCTTTGACGCGCAAGTGCTGGTAACCCACACGCTGGCGCACCTGGGCCAGTGCCTGTGGTTCGGGCACTTGCTCGTGACGGGCCTGAGGGCCGAAGCCCCACAAGTCGAGCAATGGCTCTACGGTGAGATCGAAAGCGCCATCGCTTTGCTCGGCAAGGTGCTGACCCAGGCTGACCAACGCGAGCATGTCAGGCGGCAGAGCCAGGCACTGGCCCGCAGGCAAGCGGTTGAACTGGCTTACGATGGAATCGCCGCGGTAGGTCGAGTAGTGGTGGTCGATGTCATGCAGGATGGTTTCCACCGCCATCTGCACCTGGGCCGGCAGCGGGCCACCAGGCTCGCGGACGTACTGGATGCTGTAGCTGCTGCCCATGGTCGGACCACCCAGGCGCTCCAGGGTGGGGCCTTGGTTGCAGGCGGTGAGTAGCAGCAGAATGAACAGTAGGGCTGTGCGCACAGTAGGGTTTCTCGGTTGCCGGTGCTGGCCTCTTCGCGGGTAAACCAGCCCCTACAGGGGCAGCGATAATCCTGTAGGAGCGGGTTTACCCGCGAAAGGGCCGGCACTGACAACACACATTCAGAATAAAAAAAACGGGAACCCGAAGGTTCCCGTTTTTTCATTGCCTTACAAGCGAATCAGCGTGGAAACGCTGGCGGGTTCACACCAGCCATGTCTTCCATCACACGAACCACCTGGCAGCTATAACCGAATTCGTTGTCGTACCAGACGTACAGAACAACGCGGTTGTCGTTGGCGATGGTCGCTTCTGCGTCAACCACACCGGCGTGGCGCGAGCCGACGAAGTCGGTCGAAACCACTTCCTGGGAAGCCACGTAGTCGATCTGCTTGTGCAGCTCCGAGTGCATGGCGGTCTGGCGCAGGTACTCGTTGATCTCGTCGCGGGTGGTGGCCTTTTCCAGGTTCAGGTTCAGGATGGCCATCGAAACGTTCGGCGTCGGGACACGAATGGCGTTGCCGGTCAGCTTGCCCTTCAGCACTGGCAGTGCCTTGGCAGCAGCGGTGGCGGCGCCGGTTTCGGTGATGACCATGTTCAGCGGCGCGGCACGGCCACGGCGGCTGCCCTTGTGGAAGTTGTCGATCAGGTTCTGGTCGTTGGTGAACGAGTGAACGGTTTCGACGTGGCCGTTGACGATGCCGTACTGGTCGTTGATGGCCTTGAGCACCGGCACGATGGCGTTGGTGGTGCAGGAGGCCGCCGAGATGATCTTGTCATCGGCAGTGATATCACCGTGGTTGATACCGTGCACGATGTTCTTCAGCGCGCCCTTGCCAGGTGCGGTGAGGATCACGCGGGCAGCACCCGGGCAGGCCAGGTGCTGGCCCAGGCCGTCGGCGTCACGCCATACGCCGGTGTTGTCGACGATGAGCGCATTGTCGATGCCGTACTGGGTGTAGTCGACTTCGCTCGGGCTCTTGGCATAGATAACCTGGATCAGGTTGCCGTTGGCAGTGATGGTGTTGTTGGCTTCGTCGATGGTGATGGTGCCATCGAACGGACCATGCACCGAGTCACGGCGCAGCAGGCTGGCACGCTTGACCAGGTCGTTTTCGGCGCCTTTGCGCACGACGATGGCACGCAGACGCAGGCCGTCACCACCACCGGTCTTCTCGATCAGGATGCGCGCCAGCAGGCGGCCGATGCGACCGAAGCCGTACAGGACAACGTCGGTGCCTTTGCGCGCCGAAGCGTTCTGCTGACCGACCACGTCGGCCAGCTCTTCACGGACGAACTGCTCGGCAGTGCGGCCATTGCCTTCCTGCTTGAACTTGTTGGCCAGCTTGCCCAGGTCGACCGATGCGGCGCCCAGTTTCAGCTCGCTCATGGCCTTGAGCAGGGGGAATGTCTCGTGGACGGACAGTTCGGTTTCGTCGGTTTGGCGGTGGCGCGCAAAGCGGTGCGCCTTGAGAATCGAGATAACCGAACGGTTGATCAGGCTGCGGCCATAAATCGAGCTCACCACATTGTTATTGCGGTAGAGCTGACCGATAAGCGGGATCATCGCTTCAGCCAGGGCTTCACGATCAATCCACTCACCAAGACACTGGTCGGGCTTCTGAGTCACGGGAACCTTCCACATGTAGGGACAGAAAAAAGGGGCTACATTATGACGCCCCAACGCGGAACCGGCAATGAGTGCCTGTCGCAGTGACGCAAGCCAGTGTTCATGCCCTTTCGAGCCTGACAGCCGGCACTGTCACCGGTACAATCGGTCTCTTTGCCGCAACGCTTGGAGTGCAATCTCCCGTGTCAGTTCTGCGCCTACCGCAAATGTCGGCCACGGCCGGCAAACAAACCTGGGGCAACCTGCCCGGTGCCGCCCTCAGCCTTGCCATCGCCGAAGCCGCCAGCAGCGCTGGCCGCTTCACCCTGCTGCTGACGGCCGACAGCCAGGCCGCCGACCGTCTGGAGCAGGAGCTGCGCTTCTTTGCCCCAGACCTGCCCGTGCTGCCGTTCCCCGATTGGGAAACCCTGCCCTACGACCTGTTCTCGCCGCACCAGGACATCATCTCCCAGCGCATCGCCAGCCTGTACCGTCTGCCGGAGCTGAGCCACGGCATCCTCGTGGTGCCGATCACCACCGCCCTGCACCGCCTGGCACCCACGCGTTTTCTGCTGGGCAGCAGCCTGGTGCTGGATGTGGGCCAGACCATCGACGTGGAACAGATGCGCCTGCGCCTGGAGGCCAGCGGTTATCGTTGTGTCGACACCGTCTACGAGCATGGCGAGTTCGCCGTGCGCGGCGCGCTGATCGACCTGTTCCCGATGGGCAGCAAACTGCCCTACCGCATCGACCTGTTCGATAACGAGATCGAGACGCTGCGCACCTTCGACCCCGAGACCCAGCGCTCGATCGACAAGGTGGATTCGGTGCGCCTGCTGCCAGCACGCGAATTCCCGATGCAGAAGGAAGAAGTGACCCGCTTCAAGGCACGCTTTCGCGAGCGCTTCGACGTCGACTTCCGCCGCAGTGCAATCTTCCAGGACCTGGCCAGCGGCATCATCCCCGCCGGTATCGAGTACTACCTGCCACTGTTCTTCGAAGAAACCTCGACCCTGTTCGACTACCTGCCGACCGACACCCAGGTGTTCTCGCTACCCGGTGTGGAACAGGCCGCCGAGCACTTCTGGAACGACGTGCGCGGGCGTTATGAAGACCGCCGCGGCGACCTCAGCCGGCCGCTGTTGCCGCCGGCCGAGCTGTTCCTGCCGGTGGAAGATTGCTTCGCCCGGCTCAAGCAGTGGCCCCGGGTGGTGGTCAGCAGCGAAGAGCTGGAGCCTGGCGTGGGCCGCGAGCGCTTCCCGGCGCGCGCCCTGCCCAACCTGGCCATCGAGGCCAAGGCCAACCAGCCGCTGGCCGAGCTGGCCAACTTCCTCGACCAGTTCCCCGGCCGCGTGCTCTTCACTGCCGAATCAGCGGGCCGCCGGGAAGTGCTGCTGGAGCTGCTCGAACGGCTGAAGCTGCGCCCGCATACCGTCGAAGGCTGGGACGACTTCATTACCGGTGCCGAGCGCCTGGCGATCACCATCGCCCCGCTGGACGACGGCCTGCTGCTGGACGATCCAGGGCTGGCGCTGATTGCCGAAAGCCCACTGTTCGGCCAGCGGGTGATGCAGCGCCGGCGCCGTGACAAGCGCGGCGAAACCGCCAACGACGCGGTCATCAAGAACCTCACCGAGCTGCGCGAAGGTGCGCCGGTGGTGCACATCGACCATGGCGTCGGCCGCTACCTGGGCCTGGCCACGCTGGAAATCGACGGCCAGGCCGCCGAATTCCTGACGCTGGAATACGCCGAGAACGCCAAGCTGTATGTGCCGGTGGCCAACCTGCACCTGATCGCCCGCTACACCGGCAGCGACGACGCCCTGGCACCGCTGCACCGGCTGGGTTCGGAGGCCTGGCAGAAAGCCAAGCGCAAGGCCGCCGAACAGGTCCGCGACGTGGCCGCCGAACTGCTCGACATCTATGCTCGCCGCGCCGCGCGCAAGGGCTACGCGTTTGCCGACCCGTCGGCTGACTACGCCACCTTCAGCGCCGGCTTCCCGTTCGAGGAGACCCCGGACCAGCAGGCCGCCATCGAGGCCGTGCGCGCCGACATGCTGGCACCCAAGCCAATGGACCGCCTGGTCTGTGGCGACGTGGGCTTCGGCAAGACCGAAGTGGCCATGCGCGCGGCGTTCATCGCCGTGCACAGTGGCCGCCAGGTGGCCGTGCTGGTGCCCACCACCCTGCTTGCCCAGCAGCATTACAACAGCTTCCGCGACCGCTTTGCCGACTGGCCCGTGACCGTGGAAGTGATGAGCCGCTTCAAGTCGGCCAAAGAAGTGGCCGCCGCCGCCGCGGACCTTGCCGAAGGCAAGATCGACATCCTTATCGGCACCCACAAGCTGCTGCAGGACGACGTGCGCTTCAAGGACCTGGGCCTGGCCATCATCGATGAAGAGCACCGCTTTGGCGTGCGCCAGAAAGAACAGCTGAAGGCGCTGCGCAGCGAGGTCGATATCCTCACCCTGACCGCCACGCCGATTCCGCGCACGCTGAACATGGCGGTGGCGGGCATGCGCGACCTGTCGATCATCGCCACGCCGCCAGCACGCCGCCTGTCGGTGCGCACCTTCGTCATGGAACAGAACAAGAGCACGGTCAAGGAGGCGCTGCTGCGCGAACTGTTGCGCGGTGGCCAGGTGTACTACCTGCACAACGATGTGAAAACCATCGAAAAATGCGCCGCCGACCTTGCCGAGCTGGTGCCCGAGGCACGCATCGGCATCGGCCACGGGCAAATGCGCGAACGCGAGCTGGAACAGGTGATGAGCGATTTCTACCACAAGCGTTTCAACGTTCTGGTGGCCTCGACCATTATCGAAACCGGTATCGACGTGCCCAGCGCCAACACCATCGTCATCGAGCGCGCCGACAAGTTCGGCCTGGCCCAGCTGCACCAGCTGCGTGGCCGGGTTGGCCGTAGTCACCACCAGGCCTACGCCTACCTGCTCACACCTGCCCGTCAGAAGGTGAGCGCCGACGCCGAAAAACGTCTGGAGGCGATCGCCAACACGCAAGACCTTGGCGCAGGCTTTGTGCTGGCCACCAACGACCTGGAAATCCGCGGTGCCGGCGAGCTGCTGGGCGAAGGCCAGAGCGGGCAGATCCAGGCGGTAGGCTTCACCCTGTACATGGAAATGCTCGAACGTGCGGTCAAGGCAATCCGTAAAGGCACCCAGCCGAACCTTGAGCAACCCCTGGGTGGCGGCCCGGAGATCAACCTGCGCCTGCCGGCACTGATCCCCGAGGACTACCTGCCTGACGTGCATGCGCGCCTGATCCTGTACAAACGCATTGCCTCGGCTGCCGACGAAGAAGGCCTCAAGGACTTGCAGGTCGAGATGATCGACCGCTTCGGCTTGTTGCCAGAGCCGACCAAGAACCTGATGCGCCTGACGTCACTCAAGCTGCACGCGGAAAAGCTCGGCATCAAGAAAGTCGATGCAGGGCCCAACGGTGGCAAGCTTGAGTTCGAAGCCGAAACACCGGTCGACCCACTGACCCTGATCAAGCTGATCCAGGGTCAGCCCAAACGTTACAAGTTCGAAGGGGCCACCCAGTTCCGCTTCCTGGTACCGATGGAACGCCCCGACGAACGTTTCAATACCCTGGAGGCGCTGTTCGAGCGCCTGACCCCACAGCCTGCCTAAGGAAGACTCATGCGTGCCATCCGTTGCCTGACCCTGCTGCTGGCGCTGTTCGCCCCAGCTGCCTTCGCCGAAGGCCTGTATCAGGTAGAAATGATTCTGGTGCGGCAGAACAGCGTGCCCGCCTTCACCAGCCCGTTCGCCCCCGAAGACTGGAGCGCTGGCGCCCCACGCCTGGCGAAAGATGCCGAGCGCCCCCCAGCACTGGAAGATGAAGCCACCCGCCTGGAAGCCACCGCCGACTACACGGTGCTGATGCACAAGGCCTGGCAACAGCAGGTGGGCAGCGAACCCAGCCGCATCGCTCTGGGCGAAGGCACCGAACAGTTCGGGCACTTCCCGATCGAAGGCAACCTGAGCATCGCTGAAGGCCGCTTCATCACCGTCGAGGCCAACTTCTGGGTCAACCAGCTGGATGGCAACGGCAGCGTGCTGCAAAGCGAGCAGTTCAGGCAGAGCAACAGCAACGTCAAGGGCGGCCAGCTGACCTTTCTCGACGGCGGGCACCTGGCGGTGCTGCTGAAGGTGACCCCACCAGGCACGCCGAAAATGCCGGTGATGGACCCGGAGATGATGGAGCAGTAAGCCCATGAAGGACGATGCCGCCGAAATGGTGAACGCCTATCCGAACTGGATTCAATCGTTCAGCAAAGCTGCCCTGCAGCGCGGTGAGCGCTATGCCGAGGAAGGCAGGGCCGAACTGGAAGGCATTCATGGGCCAACCATAACGGCCAGTTGCCAAGGGAGCGGCAACAACCACTACCGGCAACGCATCGAGTTGCACGTAGCGGGCGGCCGCTGCCATGTGCGCGGTGACTGCGATTGCCCGGTTCGGCACAATTGCAAGCATTGCGCCGCTGTCCTTTTCTGCGTGAGCGACCGCTTTTCCCGTAGGGAGGCAACGCAAGCCAACCCAGGCGCCTTGTCTGCCGAATTGCAGCACTGGTTGAGCGGCCTGGAGCAGGCCCCGCCCAAAGCCGACGCCACCGAAGACAAGCGTGGGCGCATGGTGTGCTATCAGCTGCAGCTTACCGACGATGCCGGCTGCGCCCTGCTTGTGCGCAAGGGCACGCGGACGGAGGACGGCATCCGCTTCAGCCGCGTCCAGTCCCTTTACGATTTCCTCTACGAGCCACCGCGCTTCGTAACAGACGAAGACATCCGCATTCTGCGCCTGCTCTCGGCCTTGAATCAGGGCGGCGGCCAGGATCGCGGCTACCGACTGAAGGGCCATGAAGGTGGCGAGCTGTTCCAGCGCGCCCTCGAAACCGGGCGGATGTTCTTCGACACCGACCTCCCCCTGCTTCATGAAGGCCCGGTGCGCCACGCCGAGTTTCGCTGGGTACGCCTGGACAACGGAAATTACCGGGGGCGGTGGTACAGCGGCGAAGCGATGCTGCGCTGCGTCATCCCGCTGCTGCCGCTTTACTACCTGGACCTGCCGACCCGTGAAGTGGGCAAGGTCGAGCACAGCCTGGATCCCCACGTCGCCGTACAGCTGACTATTGCACCCGACGTGCCGGAACACCTGGTCGTACCCCTGAGCCACAAGCTCAATGCCCTCAGCCATAAGGTGCCGACCCCGACGCAAGTGCAGGAGCAGTTGCTCGATAACATCCAGCCAAAGCCCCTTCTTGCTCTCGGCAGCCTTGAATACACCGCCTACATGCCGAAAACCGGTCGCATGCAACGGCAGATGCAACACCGCGCCGCATTGGCGTTCGATTATGACGGCTTGCAGGCCAGCGGCACCGACGAAAAGCCGCTGACCCGCCTGGCAGGCAGCACCAGCCAGCGCATTCGCCGCCAGCCTCAAGCCGAGCAGACGCTGCGCCAGATGCTGCGCGATTTCGGCTTCAAACCCGCTACACGGCAGAGCAAGGCCCTACCCGACAGCGCCGGCGAAATGTACCAGTTGCCTGACGACGAAGCCTGGCTGCGCTTTGCCCGTGAGGGCCTGCCGCGCCTGCGCGAAGCCGGTTGGGACATCGACATTCACCGCGACTTCGCCTTCAACCTGCAGGAGGTGGACGACTGGTATGCAACCATCGACGAAGCGCCCGGCCATGAATGGTTCGACCTGGAATTAGGCATCGTGGTCGATGGCCAGCGCCACAGCCTGCTGCCGATCGTGTTGCACCTGCTGCGCAGCAGCCCGGAGCTGCTACGCCCCAGCGAACTGGCCCGGCGCAGCGATGATGAACATCTGCTGATCGACCTCAACCGCGGCCGTCTCGATGCCCCGGCTTTGCGCGTCGCCCTGCCCTACGGCCGCATCAAGGCAGTCATGGGCACCCTGGGCGAGCTCTACTTGCACGAAGACACTGCAGGCCCGTCCCTGCGCATGGAGCGTGCCGACGCCGCGCGCCTGAACGAAATAGAAGGCCTGCCACTGCACTGGGAAGGTGGCGAGCACGTACGCGATCTGGGCCGCCGCTTGCGCGATGCCCGCGACCTGCAGGTAGAACCGCCCACTGGGCTGCAGGCCAGCTTGCGTCCCTATCAGCAGCAAGGCCTGAACTGGCTGCAGGCCCTGCGCGAGATGGGTACCGGCGGTATCCTCGGCGACGACATGGGCCTGGGCAAGACCCTGCAGGCCTTGGCCCATCTGCTGCTGGAGAAACAGTCCGGGCGCCTGAGCGCACCGGCCCTGGCAGTCATGCCGACCAGCCTCATACCCAACTGGCTGGACGAAGCCCAGCGCTTCGCCCCCGACCTGCGCGTCCTGGCACTGCATGGGCCGGGGCGCAGCAAGCACTTCACCAAGCTGCATGAGTACGATCTGATCCTGACCACTTACGCCCTGATGCCGCGCGACCTCGAACAGCTGCGCCCCCAGGCCTGGCACGTGCTGATACTGGACGAGGCGCAAAACATCAAGAGCAGCAGCAGCAAGGCTGCCCTCGCCGTCTGCGAGCTACAGGCCGGGCAGCGTTTGTGCCTGACCGGCACGCCGATGGAAAACAACCTGGGCGAACTGTGGTCGATCTTTCACTTCCTGATGCCCGGCTGGCTGGGCGACCTGAAGCGCTTCAACCACGATTACCGCAACCCGATCGAACGCCACGGTGACAGCGAGCGCATGGCCCACCTGGCCAGCCGCATCCGGCCGTTCCTGCTGCGACGCACCAAGGAGCAGGTGGCCACAGAGCTGCCGGCCAAGACCGAAATGGTGCACTGGGTCGAGCTCAGTGATGCCCAGCGCGATACGTATGAAGCCGTGCGAGTGGCCATGGACCAGAAAGTCCGCGACGAAATCGCCCGCAATGGCGCCGCACGCAGCCAGATCGTGATCCTCGATGCGTTGCTCAAGCTGCGCCAGGTGTGCTGTGACCTTCGCCTGGTCAAGGGGGTAGAAAGCAAAGGCAACCAGGCCGACAAGGGCAAGCTGGGCGCGCTGCTGGAAATGCTCGAAGAACTGCTCAGCGAAGGGCGTCGGGTGTTGTTGTTCTCACAGTTCACCTCGATGCTGGCGCTGATCGAGCAGGAGCTCGAGAAGCGCAAGATCCGCTACAGCCTGCTGACCGGCGACACTCGCGACCGTCGCACGCCAGTGCAGCAGTTCCAGCAAGGTGAAAGCGAAGTGTTCCTGATCAGCCTCAAGGCTGGGGGCGTAGGCTTGAACCTGACGGCGGCGGACACCGTGATCCACTTCGACCCCTGGTGGAACCCGGCGAGCGAAAACCAGGCTACCGACCGTGCCTACCGCATCGGCCAGGACAAACCGGTGTTCGTGTTCAAGCTGATTACCCGGGGTACGGTGGAAGAGAAGATCCAGTTGTTGCAGCAGGAAAAGGCAGCATTGGCCGCCAGCCTGCTGGACGGCGGGCAGGCTGGGCAATGGCGGCTTGGCGATGAAGAAATCGAGGCCCTGTTCGCGCCATTGCCCGGGAAGCGCGGGCGGTAGGCCAAAGGGGGATAGAGCGTAGGAGCGGGTTTACCCGCGAAAGGGCCGGCCCTGCCGACCAATCTCCACCCGCCGTTCACCGTTCCGCCGCTACCGTATTCGCAGGTAAACCCGACTTGTGGGAACGAACAGGCCAGCGCAGTCAATCGACCAGCTGAGCTTCCTTCAACGCCCCCAACGCCTCCAGCCAGCGCGGCTGCTGGCGATAATCGGTTCGCGCAAACCCTTGCCCACGCATCCGCGCAATCCGCGGCGATGGCTTGACCTTCATGCGCTGCGCCGCACTCAGCGCCAGCTCCGCCGCCGCCCGGTCATTGCACACCAGGCCCATATCACAACCGGCGCTCAGCGCCGCCTCGATACGGCTGGCCGCGTCGCCCACCACATGCGCACCGGCCATCGACAGGTCATCACTGAAAATCACCCCATCAAAGCCCAGCTCGCCACGCAGGATGTCCTGCAACCAACGCCGCGAGAAGCCAGCGGGCTGGTTGTCAACCTGCGGGTAGATGACATGCGCCGGCATCACTGCCGCCAGTTGCCCACTCAGGCGGGTAAACGGCACCAGGTCGGACTGGCGCAGTTGTTCCAGGCTGCGTTCATCAGTGGGGATGGCCACGTGCGAATCGGCTTCGGCCCAGCCATGCCCCGGGAAATGCTTGCCACAGGCGGCCATACCCGCCGCATTCATGCCACGGATGAACGCGCCGGCCAGGCGCGTTGCAAGCAGCGGGTCACCCTCGAACGCGCGGCTGCCCACCACGGCGCTACGCTGGTGGTCCAGGTCGAGCACCGGAGCGAAGCTGAGGTCCAGGCCAACCGCCAGCACCTCGGTCGCCATCAGCCAGCCGCACTGCTCAGCCAGATACTCGGCATTGTCGTTATCGGCCAGCGCACGCATGGCCGGCAGGCGCACAAAGCCCTGGCGCAGACGCTGTACGCGCCCGCCTTCCTGGTCCACTGCCAGGATCAGATCGGGGCGAATGGCGCGGATGGACGCGCACAGTTCGCGAACCTGGCGCGGGTTGTCGATATTGCGGGCGAAGATGATCAGGCCAGCCACTTCCGGCTGGCGAAGCAGTTGACGGTCTTCGGCGGTCAGCCATTTACCGGCGATATCCACCATCAGGGAGCCTTGCAGGCTGACAGTCATGGGTAATCCTTCATTGAAGACAGAGAGAGGCCCACCGAGGGGCAGCAGACACCGGCAGACACGCGCCGTTGGCCACAGGCGAAGCCATACAGGCACTGGTCAGCAAGGGAGATGCGAAGTAGATCGAAATCGGTCATGGGCGCTAGCTTAGCGGAAGCGCCCCGCCACGCCCAGCCTTCAGGCCTTGGCGGTAGCCGAACCGGTCTTTGTGCGCGGGCGCAGCTGCGCAGTGGCCATCGCCTCGTCGGTTACACCGCTGTCAGCGCGCATGCCTGCCGCCAGGAACGGCACCATCAGGCGCATCACCTGCTCGATCGAGGTGTTGATGCCGAAGTCGGTCTCGGCAATCGCCCGCAGGGCCTTGATACCGGACATGCTGAAGGCCGCGGCACCCAGCATGAAGTGCACACGCCAGAACAGTTCCAGTGGCGGAATGCGTGGCGCAGCCTCGTTCACCAGCAGCATGTAGCGGCGGAACACCTTGCCGTACATGTCTTCCAGATAGCGCCGCAGGTGACCCTGGCTCTGGCTGAACGCCAGGCCCAGCAGGCGCATGAAGATCGACAGGTCGTTGTTGCTGCGCGGCTGCACGGCCAGCGCCTGCTCTACGAGCATTTCCAGCAGTTCTTCGAGGCTCGGCTTGTGCTCCGGCTTGGCCTGGCGGCGCTCCAGCTCACGCTCCAGACTGGCGCAGAATGGGCCAAGGAAACGCGAGAAAACGGCCTGGATCAGCGCCTTCTTGGAGCCGAAATGATAGTTGACTGCCGCCAGGTTGACCCCGGCCTTGCTGGTAATCAGCCGCAACGAGGTTTCGGCGAACCCCCTTTCCGCGAACAGCTGCTCGGCAGCGTCGAGAATGCGTTCAACGGTTTCCGATTGGGCCATGACTACTCCGACTACTCCGTCAGACAAACAGGTGTTTGAAACATACGTTTCAGCCCTGCTTCTGTCAAGGCTCGGTGACTGGGCGGTCGCCATTTAAAAGCCCCAGCCGGCCCACTGCAAGCGCCACCTCTTCTGTTTATTGCGCCTTTTGGCTTGCAGCGCACCCAGTACTGTATATAATTCCAGTCACTGTACAAAAAGACAGAGCGCTTACCATGTTGAAACTGACGCCACGCCAAGCCGAAATTCTCGCGTTCATCAAGCGCTGCCTGGAAGACAACGGCTTCCCGCCTACCCGCGCCGAGATTGCTCAGGAGCTGGGCTTCAAGTCGCCCAATGCCGCCGAGGAGCACCTCAAGGCCCTTGCCCGCAAGGGCGCGATCGAAATGACGCCGGGCGCTTCCCGCGGCATCCGCATCCCTGGCCTGGAAGCCAAGGCCGAAGAAGCCGGCCTGCCCATCATCGGCCGGGTCGCTGCCGGTGCGCCGATTCTTGCCGAACAGCACATCGAGCAATCCTGCAACATCAACCCTGCCTTCTTCCACCCCCAAGCCGACTATTTGCTGCGCGTACACGGCATGAGCATGAAGGACGTCGGCATCTTCGACGGCGACCTGCTGGCGGTGCACACCTGCCGTGAAGCCCGCAACGGCCAGATCGTTGTGGCGCGCATCGGTGACGAAGTCACCGTCAAGCGCTTCAAGCGCGAAGGCAGCAAAGTCTGGCTGCTTGCCGAAAACCCCGAATTCGCCCCCATCGAAGTCGACCTGAAAGAACAGGAGCTGGTGATCGAGGGCTTGAGCGTCGGCGTCATTCGCCGCTGATCCAGGAGGCGTCATGCAGCAGTTCATTCACGCACCCGAGCAAGCCCAGTTGCCCCTGTTCGAAGCATTCCTCGCCCAGCCCGTGCTGCCAGGCCTGAAAGCCAGGGAACCGGCGCGCAAGAGCAGCCAGCCCGAGCTGTTCAGCGAACTGTCGCTGCGCGGCGCCCCTGGCCACTGCCAAAGCCTGCTGGCCCCCGTGCTGCGCGAACTGAGCGAAGAGGACGAGGCCCGCTGGCTGACCCTGATCGCCCCACCGCCAAGCCTGACCCAGGCCTGGCTGCGCGATGCCGGGCTCAACCGTGAACGTATTCTGCTGCTGCAACCCCGCAGCAATCAAAGCGCGCTGCAACTGGCCTGTGAGGCTTTGCACCTGGGCCTCAGCCACACCGTGGTGAGCTGGCTGGGCAACGTCAATGCCGCTGCACGCCAACAACTGCTACGTGCAGCCAGTGCCGGAAATGCACAAAGCCTGAACATCCGCCTCGGCTGATGTTCAGGCTTTGCCTGTCACTTCAAATAGCCTGATACGCTGCTGCACACTCAGTGCAGCACACGCGGCCCTTCATCACGCTCGAGCTCGCCATCCATCAGGCGACCGGCCATCTGCACGCCCACACTGAGCATGGCCTTGGCCACTTCCACATGCTGACCCTGCAGGAACACCTTGGCGTCTTCCGAGAAATCCAGGGTTACCAGAGAGCCCTCATCCTCGGCGCGACGAAGTTCGATGCGGCCATCAGGCAACTCGACAATTTCCAGAAAAGACGTAGACATAAATGGCAGTTCTCCGCGAAAGGCGATTATTGTACCAGCCGTTGCGTCTATCAGCACTCACTCAACGCGTCGCGGAAACGTCTCACCAAACTTTTAAGGTCATTGCGCCAGCTTTCCAGCTCGGCACGCGACAGCGCTGGATGCTCAGGCTCATCAAGATTGACAGCTTGAATCAGGGGCTGGGTAACGTCGGTTTTCGGCGCTTTTCTGGCGACCGGTGGTCGGAACAAATCGGCATAAGCACCGAGCATTTGCGCCAGCCAGGTTTCCCGCTGGCGGGCCAGCTCCAGCAACTCGGCCACTTCCGGGATGGCGATACCGTTCAGGGCATCGTCGGCCAGTGCTTGCTCCACCGTTGCGACGACCGGCAGGCGGTAGAAGCCCCCGATTTCATGGCACAGGCCCAACAGAGCGCCATACAGGTGGAACAGCGCCGACTCGCGCTCAGCCTGGACCAAACCTTGGGCATTCATGGCCTGACTTTGTTCAGCCTTGGCCATGGACTCGAGGGCGAGGCCGGCGAAGAACAGTTTCTGGTTGGTACGGGTGTAGAGTTCCTGGGCCATTTCAGTGCCCTCCCATAAGGCTACAAGGCGGATATCTGCATCATAAATGATTGGGGCCGCAAAGCGGCCCCAAATCACAGCACCAATGGATCAGCGCTTATCTTCAACCTTCCAGGCATTGCCGTCGTAGAACGCCTTCCAGCCGGTCGGCTTGCCATCGACCTCGGACTGCACATACTGCTCCTTGGTCTTGCGGCTGTAGCGGATCACCGCCGGGCGGCCATCCGGGTCTTTCTGCGGCGCATCGCACAGGAAGTGGTACTTCGGGTCGATCTCATGCTTGTGCGGCACAATCTCCAGCACCAGCGGCGCACGGGTTTCGCGGTTCTTGGGGAACTGGCTGGCAGCCAGGAACAACCCGGAAGCACCGTCGCGCAGCACGTAGGTATCGTCGACCTTCTCGCACTTGAGCTCCGGCATGTCCACCTTGTCCATCTTCGGTGGCGCCGCCTCGCCGCTCTTGAGCAGCTTGCGGGTGTTCTTGCACGCCGGGTTGGTGCAGCCGAAGAACTTGCCGAAACGGCCGGTCTTCAATTGCATCTCGCTACCGCACTTGTCGCACTCCAGGCTCGGCCCTTCGTAACCCTTGATGCGGTAGTTGCCTTCTTCGATCTCGTAACCGACACAATCCGGGTTGTTACCGCAGATGTGCAGCTTGTGTTTCTCGTCCAGCAGGTAGGCGTCCATCGCCGTGGCGCAGATCGGGCAACGGTGCTTGCCCAGCAACACGCGCGATTCCGACTCGCCCTCGTCGTCAGCGGCAATCTCGTCGCCCGGCACCAGGTTGACGGTAGCCTTGCAGCGCTCTTTCGGCGGCAGGCTGTAGCCAGAGCAACCCAGGAACACACCCGTAGAAGCGGTGCGAATCATCATCGGCCGACCACATTCCTTGCACGGAATGTTGGTCATGGTCGGCTGGTTGGCACGCATGCCGTCTTCGCTGGACTCGGCAGTCTGCAGCTTTTTGCTGAAATCGCCGTAGAACTCGTCGAGCACGTTCTTCCAGTCACGCTCGCCCTGGGCGACGTCGTCGAGGTTCTCTTCCATGTCGGCGGTAAAGCCGTAGTCCATCAGGTTGGAGAAGCTCTCCGACAAACGCTCGGTGACGATGTCGCCCATCTTCTCGGAGTAGAAGCGACGGTTGTGCAGCGTCACATAGCCACGGTCCTGGATGGTGGAAATGATCGCCGCGTAGGTCGAGGGGCGGCCAATACCGCGCTTTTCCATTTCCTTGACCAGGCTGGCTTCGGTAAAGCGTGCAGGTGGCTTGGTAAAGTGCTGGCTCGGGTCGATCTGGATCAGCTTGAGTGCTTCACCCTGCACCATCTCTGGCAGCACGTCGTCTTCGCCCGGCTTGCTCTGCTGCGGCAGCACACGGGTGTAACCGTCGAACTTGAGGATGCGGCCCTTGGCGCGCAGCTCGAAATCGCCGGCAGCGACGGTAACGCTGGTGGACAGGTACTGCGCTGGCGGCATCTGGCACGCCAGGAACTGGCGCCAGATCAGCTCGTACAGGCGCTCGGCGTCACGCTCCATGCCGCTGAGCTTGGTCGGGTGGGTATTCACATCAGAAGGCCGAATCGCTTCGTGCGCCTCCTGGGCACCCTCCTTGCTGCCGTAAACCAGTGGCGCCTCCGGCAGGTACTGCTTGCCGAACTCCCGTTCGATGTAGCTGCGTGCCATATCCAGGGCGTCAGCCGACAGGTTGGTCGAGTCGGTACGCATGTAGGTGATGTAACCGGCTTCGTACAAGCGCTGGGCCATCATCATGGTTTTCTTCACACCGAAGCCCAGGCGGTTACTGGCCGCTTGCTGCAAGGTGGACGTAATGAACGGTGCCGATGGCTTGCTGCTGGTCGGACGGTCTTCGCGCTTGACCACGCTGTAACTGGAAGCCTTGAGCTTTTCCAGTGCAGCCATGGCCTGAGCTTCGTTCAGCGGCTTGAAGGCCTCGCCCTTCTCGCGCGCCACCTCGAAACGCACCTTGGCGTTCTTGGCGGTGCCGAGGTCGGCGTGGATCTCCCAGTACTCTTCCGGGATGAAGGCGCGGATCTCACGCTCTCGCTCAACCACCAGCTTCACCGCCACCGACTGTACACGGCCAGCGGACAGACCACGGGCAATCTTGGCCCACAGCAGTGGCGAAACCATGTAACCGACCACGCGGTCGAGGAAACGCCGCGCCTGCTGGGCATTGACCCGGTCGATGTCCAGCTCGCCTGGCTGCGAGAAGGCTTCCTGAATGGCCTTCTTGGTAATTTCGTTGAACACCACGCGCTTGTAGCGGGTGTCGTCACCCCCGATGGCCTCGCGCAGGTGCCAGGCAATGGCTTCCCCTTCGCGGTCCAAGTCGGTTGCGAGATAGATGGTGTCGGCATCCTTGGCCAGGCGGCGCAGCTCTTCGATCACCTTTTCCTTGCCAGGCAGGATCTCGTACTTGGCCTTCCAGCCATGGTCGGGGTCGACGCCCATGCGTGCCACCAGCTGGCGGCGGGCCTTCTCTTTCGGCGAAAGCGCCGGCGCCTCACCCGCAGCCTTGCCACGCTTGGCGGCCGGCTCTTTGCTCGCGCTGGCCGAACCGCTGGTGGGGAGGTCTCGGATATGGCCGATACTCGACTTCACCACGTACTGGTTGCCCAGGTACTTGTTGATGGTCTTGGCCTTGGCCGGGGATTCCACAATGACCAGCGATTTGCCCATGGATCGGAGTATTCCTGAATCTGAAGATAAAAAACGCGCCAAGTGCCAGACGCGGCACCGCTATATATAGTGGCAAAAGTGTGAGGTCAAGCTCGGACGATCACGCGTGCGACTTGCCCAGCAACCCGGGCAGCCCCTCTTCGGCCTTGACCAAAGCAAAGCGTGGCACCTGCTCGCCGTCAAATTCGACGGACTCCTGGAACATCGAAAGGGGACGCACCCAGAAGCTGTAATCACCATACAGGCATTGGTAGAACACCATCCACTCTTCGGTTTCGGAGTGCCGCGCAACACTGAAGACACGGTACTCAGGCCCTTTGTAATGCCGGTATACGCCTGGTTGTATCTGCATGTTGCACACCTCCTGAATAAAACCTGAAAAAACAAAACCGGGGCACTAGGCCCCGGCTGCTGTCCCGCTACGCGATCAGACGCGTTCGAAGACAGTGGTGATACCTTGGCCCAGGCCGACGCACATGGTCGCAACACCCAGCGTACCGCCATTTTGCTTCATGACGTTGAGCAGGGTGCCGGAAATCCGCGCCCCGGAGCAACCGAACGGGTGGCCCAAAGCAATGGCGCCGCCGTGCAGGTTAACCTTCTCATCCATCTTGTCGAGCACTTTCAAGTCTTTCAGCACGGGCAGGGCCTGTGCAGCGAAGGCTTCGTTGAGCTCGATGAAGTCGATATCGGCCATGGTCAAGCCCGCACGCTTGAGGGCTTTCTGGGTCGATGGCACCGGGCCGTAGCCCATGATTGCCGGGTCGACACCGGCCACTGCCATCGAACGGATCACCGCCAATGGCTGGATACCGAGGTCCATGGCACGCTGACCGGACATGACGATCATGCACGAGGCGCCGTCGGTGATCTGCGACGAGGTACCGGCCGTGACCGTACCGCCTTTCGGGTTGAACGCAGGCTTGAGCGATGCCAGGCCTTCGAGGGTGGTTTCCGGGCGAATGGTTTCGTCGAAATCGAACACCTTCAGGAAGCCGTTCTCGTCGTAGCCCTGCATCGGGATGATCTCGTCCTTGAACTTGCCTTCGACCGTGGCCTTGTGGGCCAGCTGGTGCGAACGCAAGCCGAACAGGTCCTGCTGCTCACGGGTGATGCCGTGCATCTTGCCGAGCATTTCTGCAGTCAGGCCCATCATCCCGGAAGCCTTGGCGGCATGCAAGGACAGGTGCGGGTTGGGGTCTACGCCATGCATCATGCTGACGTGGCCCATGTGCTCCACGCCACCGACCACGAACACATCACCGTTACCGGTCATGATCGCCTGGGCGGCCGTGTGCAGCGCGCTCATGGACGAGCCGCACAGGCGGCTGACGGTCTGCGCCGCAGAGGTGTGCGGGATCGGGGTCATCAGCGAAGCCATGCGGGCGATGTTCCAGCCCTGCTCCAGGGTCTGGTTGACGCAGCCCCAGATCACGTCCTCGACTTCTTTCGGGTCGACCTTGCCGTTGCGTTCCAGCAGCTTGCTGATCAGGTGCGCCGACATGTCTTCGGCGCGGGTGTTGCGGTGCATGCCACCCTTGGAGCGGCCCATTGGCGTGCGACCGAAGTCGACAATCACCACGTCTCTTGGATTCAGGCTCATATCAAATCTCTCGCTCTAGCTCGTTGACCGCTCAGTTGAAGAAGCGCTGGCCGTTCTTGGCCATTTCACGCAGCTTGGCGGTCGGGTGGTACAGCGGCCCCAGGTCGGCATACTGATCGGCCAGGGCGACGAATTCGGCCACACCGATCGAGTCGATGTAACGCAGCGCACCACCGCGGAAGGGAGGGAAACCAATGCCGTAGACCAGGCCCATGTCGGCTTCGGCAGCGGTTTCGACGATGCCGTCTTCCAGGCACCGCACGGTCTCCAGGCACAGCGGGACCATCATCCAGTTGATGATGTCTTCGTCAGTGACTTCACGCTGCTCGAACACGATCGGTTTGAGCACGTCGAGCACGGTGGCATCGAAGACCTTCTTCGGCTTGCCGCGCTTGTCGGTTTCGTAGGCGTAGAAGCCCTTACCGTTCTTCTGGCCCAGGCGGTTGGCCTCGTACAACGCGTCGACTGCCGAGCGGCGCTCGTCCTTCATGCGATCCGGGAAGCCTTCGGCCATGACGTCACGGCCGTGGTGGCCGGTGTCGATGCCGACCACGTCCATCAAGTAGGCTGGGCCCATCGGCCAGCCGAACTTCTCCATGACCTTGTCGATGCGCACGAAGTCGACACCGGCGCTGACCAGCTTGGCAAAACCGCCAAAGTACGGGAACAGCACGCGGTTGACCAAAAAGCCCGGGCAGTCGTTGACCACGATCGGGTTCTTGCCCATTTTCTTGGCGTAGGCCACGGTGGTGGCGACCGCCACGTCACTGGACTTCTCGCCACGGATCACTTCAACCAGCGGCATCATGTGCACCGGGTTGAAGAAGTGCATGCCGACGAAGTTTTCCGGGCGCTTGAGCGCCTTGGCCAGCAGGTTGATGGAGATGGTAGAGGTGTTGGAAGCGAGGATCGCATCGTCCTTCACCTGGCCTTCCACTTCCGCCAGTACCGCTTGCTTGACCTTCGGGTTCTCGACCACAGCCTCGACGACGATGTCGACATTGGCGAAATCGCCATAGGACAGGGTCGGGCGAATGGCGTTGAGGGCCTCGGCCATCTTGGCCGGGGTCAGGCGGCCCTTCTCGACGCGGTTGCCAAGCAACTTGGAGGCCTCGTTCAGACCCAGCTGAATGGCTTCCTCGCGGATGTCCTTCATCAGGATCGGCGTACCTTTGACCGCCGACTGGTAGGCGATACCGCCGCCCATGATGCCGGCGCCGAGCACGGCGGCCTGCTTCACGTCGTGGGCGATCTCGTCATGCGCCTTGGCCTTGCGCTTGAGTTCCTGATCGTTGAGGAACAAGCCGATCAGGCTCTCGGCGACAGAGGTCTTGGCCAGCTTGGCAAAGCCTGCGGCTTCGACTTCCAGGGCCTTGTCGCGACCGAAGTTGGCGGCTTTCTGGATGCTCTTGATCGCTTCGACCGGGGCCGGGTAGTTCGGGCCGGCCTGGCCAGCGACGAAGCCCTTGGCAGTCTCGAAGGCCATCATCTGCTCGATGGCATTGAGCTTGAGCTTTTCCAGCTTCGGCTGGCGCTTGGCCTTGTAGTCCAGCTCGCCACTGATGGCACGCTTGATCAGGTCGAGGGCACCGGCCAGCAGCAGCTCAGGGGCGACCACGGCGTCGACGGCCCCCACTTTCAGGGCATCTTCGGCACGGTTTTCCTTGCCGGCGGCGATCCACTCGATGGCGTTGTCCGAGCCGATCAGGCGCGGCAGGCGCACGGTACCGCCAAAGCCCGGGTAGATACCCAGCTTGACTTCCGGCAGGCCGATCCTGGCGCTGGTGGACATGACCCGGTAGTCGGCCGCCAGGCACATTTCCAGGCCGCCGCCCAGCGCGATGCCGTTGATGGCGGCAACGGTCGGCACTTCGAGGTCTTCGAACGCGTTGAAGATGCGATTGGCTTCCAGGTTGCCAGCGACCAGTTCGGCCTCAGGCAGCTTGAAGTTGTCGACGAACTCGGTGATGTCGGCGCCGACGATGAACACGTCCTTGCCACTGCTGACGATCACGCCCTTGACCGAAGCATCGGCCCGGATGGCATCGACGGCCTGGCGCAGCTCGTTCAGGGTAAGGCGGTTGAACTTGTTGACGGACTCACCCTTGAGGTCGAACTTGAGCTCGACGATGCCACTTTCAAGAGCCTTAACCGTGATGGCTTTACCTTCGTAAATCATCAACTGATCTCCACGATATGGAAGCTGAACTGTACACGCCGATCGCTGCAGCAGAAGCAGGCCTAAGCTGCCTTGCCCCAGGCACACCCGTCAGCGCGCTAGTCGGAAGTATGGCTTGGCGTCATGACATACAAACGCTCAATTCATACGCCCGTTTGATTTGGGTGTGCACACATTCTCCGAAAAGATGGGCGTTGTCAAATGCTCACGAGCACGGCGAAAACGCGACTTTCCAGTCATTTTCTATCGTCCGGGTACAAAACATGATGACAGTGATCGCCGGTCATTCATGTCAGCGATTGACCACAAGCATCGGCTTATTGCTTTGCGCTTGCGCGAAGAGCCAAGGCGACTACACTGGCACTTGCTTGAATGAATAACCCGGCCTGCCTGGCCTTTTCTGCGCAGCAGAACGCAAAGCGGCGACTTGGCACCCCACCCCTTCAGGGTTATGCCGAGCCGCCGCTTTGTCGTTACAGAACAGATTGACCAGCCTGGATGCCCCCGTAGGAGCGGGTTTACCCGCGAAGCAGGCACCGCGGAGTTTGGCACCGGCTCTGCCAGTGTTCGCAGATGAATCCGCGCCTACAGGGGTCGCGTATGGGCGGCGCTCAAGCCAAGGTTTCGAGGGCGTAGGCAACATCCTGCAACACAGCAGTATCGCCACGTTCGGTCCAGTACAGGGCAATCATCCGCGCATCGGCCTCGACCTTGTACACACTCGCCGGCAAGCGCGACAACGCGCCCATGAAACGTGGGTCTTCGCAGGGCTCGCGCCACTGGTTCCACCACACTCCGGGGCTGACCTGCCAGAAGCTGAAGCTGTCCTCATGCCCACGGCGCCGGGCTCTGTGATACTGCGGGCAGGGGCTTGGCGGCTCCTTTTCCAGCCAGTGCGGCCACTGCTGCGGCGCCAGTTGCATGGCCAAACCCATGCGCCGCGCCTCCAGGCGCAACTTCATCTGCTCGCTCTGCTTGCGCGAGCTGCGCAGCCAGGAAAGCGGACTGAGAATCAGCGCAAGGATTGACACCACCAGCAATACCGTCATATCAGTAGTTCCCATAAAGCGTTGCAAATGAGCTGGTTAGCCATTTTTCACGGTAGACCCGCCCTAAAGCGACCATACTTCTTCTATCGCGATTGTCAGGAGTACCGCTCATGCAATACGAACATTTGTTGGTCGCCGTCGACCTGACCGAAGAATGCGACCCGGTGATCAAGCGCGCCATGGCGCTGGCAGAGCCTTCGAAAGCCAAGGTATCCCTGGTGCACATCGTCGAGCCGATGGCCATGGCCTTCGGGGGTGACGTACCGATGGACCTGTCGCAGCTGCAACAGCAGCAGTTCGACCAGGCCAAGGAGCGCATGGACCGGCTGTTCAACAAATACCCGGAAATCAACCGCGGCGACTCGCACCTGACCTACGGCCAGCCTCGCCAGGAAATCCACCAGTTGGCCAAGGACCAGAAGTGCGACCTGATCGTTGTCGGCAGCCATGGCCGTCACGGCCTGGCATTGCTGCTGGGCTCCACGGCCAACGATGTGCTGCACGGTGCGCCGTGTGACGTGCTGGCGGTACGCTTGCTGAAGAAGGATTGACTGGACCTGAACCGGCCTCTTCGCGGGCAAGCCCGCACATACAAGGGTATGGCACCCCCTGTAGGTGCGGCTTTACCCGCGAAGAGGCCGGAACAGGCTAACGCCAATCAGCCTTCCAGCTCGGCCCAGCGCTCCACCAAGACATCCAGCTCGCCCTGCAGCTTCTCGATCCGCGCCAGCACCGCCGAAGTTTCTGCAATCGGCCGCTGATAGAAGCCCGCCGCATTCACTTCTTCCTGGGCTTCAGCCATACGCTGCTCCAGCTCATCGATCTGCCCCGGCAGCATCTCCAGCTCACGCTGCAGCTTGTAGCTGAGCTTCTTCTTCGAAGCTTCTTCGACCACTGGCGCCGCAACAGGCTCAGGCTTGGCCTCGACCTTTTCCACCACCGCGCTGTTGAGTGCAGACTTACCACCCTTGCTCTCGGTCACACCCAGCAGCTTCGGCGAGCCGCCCTGGCGAATCCAGTCCTCGTAACCGCCCACATACTCACGCACCTTGCCCTCGCCTTCGAACACCAGGGTGCTGGTCACGACGTTGTCGAGGAAGGCCCGGTCGTGGCTGACCATCAGCACGGTGCCCTTGTAGTTGGACAGCACCTCTTCCAGCAGCTCGAGGGTTTCCACGTCCAGGTCGTTGGTCGGTTCGTCGAGCACCAGCAGGTTGGCCGGCTTGCTGAACAGCTTGGCCAGCAGCAACCGTGCACGCTCACCACCCGACAACGCCTTTACCGGCGTACGCGCGCGCTGGGGGCTGAACAGGAAGTCGCCCAGGTAGCTCAGCACGTGGCGGTTCTGGCCATCGATCTCGATGAAATCACGGCCTTCAGCCAGGTTGTCGATTACGGTCTTTTCCAGGTCGAGCTGGTGGCGCATCTGGTCGAAATAGGCCACCTCAAGCTTGGTGCCGCGCTCCACTTTGCCCGCAGTGGGCTCAAGGTCGCCCAGCATCATCTTGAGCAACGTGGTCTTGCCAGTGCCGTTTGCGCCCAGCAGACCGATGCGATCCTGCCGCTGCAGGACCATGGAAAAGTCCTTGACCAGCAGGGGGCCGTCCGCGTGATGGAAGCTGACATTCTCCAGCACCATCACCTGCTTGCCGGATTTGTCCGCGGCTTCGATCTGGATGTTGGCCTTGCCCTGTCGTTCACGGCGCTCGCCACGCTCCACACGCAGGGCCTTCAGTGCACGCACGCGGCCTTCGTTGCGGGTACGGCGGGCCTTGATACCCTGGCGGATCCACACTTCTTCCTGGGCCAGGCGCTTGTCGAACAGCGCGTTGGCGGTTTCTTCAGCGGCCAGTGCGGCCTCCTTGTGCACCAGGAAGCTGGCGTAGTCACCGTTCCAGTCGATCAGGCCGCCGCGGTCCAGTTCGAGGATACGGGTGGCCAGGTTCTGCAGGAACGAACGGTCGTGGGTGATGAACAATACCGCGCCGTTGAAGCCACGCAAGGCCTCTTCGAGCCAGGCGATGGCACCGATGTCCAGGTGGTTGGTCGGTTCGTCGAGCAGCAGCAGGTCAGGCTCGGACACCAGCGCCTGGGCCAGCAGTACGCGGCGGCGCCAGCCACCGGACAGCTCGGCCAGGGTCTTGTCGGCCGGCAGCTGCAGGCGGCTGAGTGTGCTTTCCACCACCTGCTGCAGGCGCCAGCCGTCGCGGGCTTCCAGCTCGTGCTGGACGTGCATGAGTTTTTCCAGGTCTTCATCGCCCTGGATGTTCATGCTCAGGTGGTGGAACTGCGCCAGCAATTCGCCCACGCCGTCCAGACCAGCGGCTACCACGTCGAACACGGTGCGCTCGTCGGCCACCGGCAATTCCTGTGGCAACTCACCGATCTTCAGGCCAGGAGCACGCCAGATTTCACCGTCGTCGCCCTTCTGCTCGCCCTTGACCAGGCGCAGCATGCTCGACTTGCCGGTGCCGTTGCGGCCGATGATGCACACCCGCTCGCCACGAGCGATCTGCCAGGACACTTTGTCCAGCAGCGGCATGGCGCCGAATGCGAGGGACACATCGCTGAATTTGAGCAGGGTCATGTTCGTCTCCATAAATCGGGCGCGCATTCTACCTGACTTGGCCTTCGACGGCATCCGCCAGGCCAACCGGTAGGCACCTGGCGACATCTGGTCGAACTTAATATCCCGATACAAGCACAGTGCTTTCACCCACCACCGGCAAACAGCTAAGCTAAGGCAATAGCTTTCAACAGTGCTGGCTCCGCCGACACTTCCCATGGTTCAACTGCCCGGACGTATCATGCGCAGCCGCCTGTTACATATCGCATCCTGCCTGCTGCTTACCGCTGCCACCAGCGCGGCGCAGGCCACCGACCTGACCCTGCAACGCCAGTACTATGACGAGGCCAAGCGAGCGCTGGCCAAAGGCGACAAAGGCCCGTACCTGCGCTATGCCCAGGCCTTGATCGACTACCCGTTGACGCCCTACCTGGCCTACGACGAACTCACCGCCCGCCTGAAAAGCGCCAGCAACCAGGAAATCGAAGGTTTTCTGGCCAAGCATGGCGACCTGCCCCAGGCCAACTGGATGAAACTGCGCTGGTTGCGCTGGCTGGCCGAACGCGGCGAGTGGGATACCTTCGTCAAGTACTACGACCCCAAGCTCAACTTCACCGAACTGGACTGCCTCAACGGCCAATACCAGCTCAGCCACGGCCTGCGCGCCGAAGGTTACGCCACCGCCGACAAACTGTGGAACGTCGGCAAATCGCAACCTGCCGCCTGCGACACACTGTTCGGCATGTGGGCAGCCGAAGGCCAGCTGACCGAGGCCAAGCGCTGGGAACGCACCAAGCTGGCCGCCCAGGCGCGCAACTACGGCCTGGCCAACACCCTGGTCAAGACCCTGACCACCCTCGGCCCGCAGGGGCGCCTGCTGATCGACGTCGCGCAGAAGCCCGAGCTGCTCAACCAGCCGTCGCGCTTTACCCCGGTCAACGAGGCCATGTCCGACGTGGTCAGCCTCGGCCTTCGTCGCCTGGCCCGGCAGAACCCGGAGCGGGCCATGGCACTGCTCGACGATTACGCCCAGCGCATGCACTTCTCGGGTGACGAAAAAGTGGCCATCGCCCGCGAAATCGGCCTGACCCTCGCACGCCGCTACGACCCACGCGCGCTCGACCTGATGACCCGCTATGACCCCCAGCTGCGCGACAACACCGTCAGCGAATGGCGCCTTCGCCTGCTGCTGCGCCTGGGCCGCTGGGAGGACGCCTACGAGTTGACCAAGCGCCTTCCCCAGGACCTGGCCAGCACCAGCCGCTGGAAGTACTGGCAGGCTCGCAGCCTGGAGCTGGCACAGCCAAACAACCCGCAGGTCCCGCTTCTTTACAAGGCCGCAGCGCGTGAGCGTGACTTCTATGGCTTCCTCGCCGCCGACCGGGCACAGACACCGTACCAGCTGAACAACAAGCCGCTGCTGCTGAGCCCACAACTGGTCAAGAAGGTTCGCAACACGCCCGGCATCCAGCGCGCACTGGAATTCCACGCCCGCGGCCAGATCGTCGACGGCCGCCGTGAGTGGTACCACGTCAGCCGCCACTTCACCCGTGACGAGATGGTTGCGCAGGCACGCCTGGGCTATGAGCTGCGTTGGTACTTCCCGGCTATCCGCACCATCAGCCAGGCCCGGTACTGGGACGACCTGGACATCCGCTTCCCCATGGCCCACCGCGACACGCTGGTGCGTGAAGCCAAGGTTCGCGGCCTGCATTCGAGCTGGGTATTCGCCATCACTCGCCAGGAAAGCGCCTTCATGGAGGACGCACGCTCACCCGTGGGCGCCAGCGGCCTGATGCAGCTGATGCCGGCCACCGCCAAGGAAACCGCACGCAAGTTCAGCATCCCGCTGGCCTCACCGGCGCAAGTGCTGAACCCGGACAAGAACATCCAGCTGGGTGCGGCCTACCTGAGCCAGGTACACAGCCAGTTCAACGGCAACCGGGTGCTGGCTTCGGCAGCCTACAACGCCGGGCCCGGGCGCGTGCGACAGTGGCTCAAAGGGGCCAAGCACCTGAGCTTCGATGTGTGGGTGGAGTCGATCCCGTTCGACGAAACGCGCCAGTATGTACAGAACGTGCTGTCGTATTCGGTGATCTACGGGCAGAAGCTGAATTCACCGCAGCCATTGGTGGATTGGCATGAACGGTATTTCGATGACATGTGATTGCTGTTGAGCCTATACCGGCCTCTTCGCGGGTGAACCCGCTCCTACAAGTTACGCGGTCGTTGTAGGAGCGGGTTCACCCGCGAAGAGGCCGGTACAGGCAACACACCTATTCCAGGATTTCTACTTCCATCCCCACCTCCAGCCACCCACTGCCATCCACAGCCAGGTTCTGGCCGAACAGCACGTCGCCTTCTTTTTCGCGGAAAGTCTTCAGCGTAGCCATCGGCTCACGGTCAGCGCTACGCTCCCCGGTGGCTGGATCGATGGTCGTGAAGATGCACCGCACACTGGGCTTGAGCACGCGAAACACCAAGCTGCCGATGCGAATCCGCTTCCAGCCATCCTCGGCAAACGGCTCCGCACCCTGCACCACCAGGTTGGGCCGAAAGCGCCGCATCGACATGGGCCGGCCAATACGCCGGTTAAGCTCGTCCAGCGAGCCCTGCCCAATCAGCAGCAAGGGGAAACCATCCGGAAACGCCGCACGGTCACTGTTCAAGCCGTAACCATTGGGCAGGTAACGCGCACGCTGCTCCGGGCAATGCACCAGGCGTACGGCTTTGCCCAGCAACTCACTCAACCAGGCCGCCGCGGCATCGCCAGCGTCCGGCACACGCAGGGTATCGCGCCAGATCGTCACACCGCGCAGGGCGTCATCGGCAGGCGGTACAGGCACCCGCAACGGCGCCTGTCCAGGGGCTTGCAGCAGCAACTGGCCGCTGTCGTCATCGCTCGCGTCGATCTGGCCAAGTTGTGGCCAGGCACGCTGGGTCAGGAAGCGTCCGTTTTCTTCCTCGACCACCATCCAGCGCCGGTCGCCTTGCAACCCCAGCAACCCCACCGGTGAGGCCTTCAGGCTTTGCGCCTGCCCCGACTTCACCGGGTATCGATACAACTCACTGAGAAACATCCCTGCTGCCTCGCTTCATGCCAAAAGCCAAGCTTATACCTGGCCGGTACAACGTTCACGCAGCGGTGGTATCCAGCAGCAGGCGCTGCTTGACCACATCGACCAGGCGATCAGGCTGGAACTTGGAAAGGAAGTTGTCACAGCCCACCTTCTTGACCATGGATTCGTTGAAACTGCCCGACAGCGAGGTGTGCAGCACCACATAGAGCTGGCGCAGACGAGCATCGCTGCGGATCTCGGTGGTCAGCCGATAGCCGTCCATTTCCGGCATTTCTGCATCGGTGAACACCATCAGCAGCTTTTCGCACACGTCTTCACCGGCGTCGGCCCAGCCCTTGAGCATGCGCAGCGCCTTCAGGCCATCACTGGCCACATGCAGCTTCATGCCCAGCTGGGACAAGGTATCGCGCAATTGCGCCAAGGCCACACTGGAGTCGTCCACCAGCAGCACTTCGCGGCCGCGGGCCCGGGCCAGCACTGGGTCGGCGAGCTTGTCGCCAGAAACCCGGGCGTTGTAGGGCACGATTTCGGCCAGCACCTTTTCCACGTCGATCACCTCCACCAGCTTCTCATCGACCTTGGTGATGGCAGTCAGGTAATGCTGGCGACCGGCACTGGAAGGCGGCGGCATGATCGACTCCCAGTTCATGTTGACGATGCGGTCGACACCGCCTACCAGGAAGGCCTGCACCGAGCGGTTGTATTCGGTGACGATGATGGTGCTGTCCGGCCCCGGCTGTAGCGGGCGCATACCGATCGCCTGGGACAGGTCGATCACCGGCAGGGTCTGCCCGCGCAGGTTGACCACACCGCAGACATAGGCGTGGCGCTGGGGCATCAGGGTCAGCTTGGGCAGTTGCAGTACTTCCTGCACCTTGAACACGTTGATCGCGAACAGCTGGCGACCGGCCAGGCGAAACATCAGAATTTCCAGGCGGTTCTCACCCACCAGTTGCGTGCGTTGGTCTACCGTGTCGAGAATGCCAGCCATTGGAAAGCCCCCAGGCTTGAGTCGTAAAAGGTGAAATCATCTACCCTGTATCGGCGGCTTCACGCACACCTTGACCCTTGCGGGAAAATGCCGCGCGGATGATTGATATCACTTTACCATCATGCTTTACTGCCGACACGCCGGGGCAAATCAGGGGCACGACAAAAGTTCCCTACCCTAGCCCTTGATCAGGGAAACCCTTAGCAGCAATCGGGTGCAACCTGATGTTCGCGATATCCTTTAGCCATTAATGTGACGCCATTCTCATTGCATGAATGGAGTCAGGCTTTTGCTAGCTATCGTTTCGGCGTGCCCGCCCCCTGCGCCTACCCCACGCGCGGGGACTTGATGATGGACACTGCCTTATCGTTCGATGACGCCCTGCAGGGCTTTCTGCTGGATGCCCAGGTACTGCTGACCCAGGCCCAGGAATGCCTGCAGCATCTGGAGCTTATAGACAATGACCCGGATGCCTGCAGTTGCCTGAACAACACCCTCGACACTATCGCCCGTCAAGCTACGCGCCTGGGCCTGCGTGAAGTTGCCCACTACACCACCTCCCTGCAACAGTTGCTCGCCCCGGCCTGTCACGGTGGTTGCCTGCAGCGTGAAGCCTTACCCGCGATAGGGGCGTGCCTGACCTTGCTGGCCTGGCAGTTGGAGCTGGTCGATAGCCGTACAGGGCGACTGAACCTGGACATCGGTGAGCAACTGGTGCTGCTGGGTGAACTGGCCAAGGTCGTACAACCCCCCTTTGCGCCAGCCTGTGCGTCCTGCGATGAAGAAGGCAACGCGTGCATTCACCCGCACAATGACGCGGCAACCAGCGCCCTCCCCAACCGCTCTAACCGCATGCATTAACCTGGCGCAAAGTACAACTAAGCAACTTTATTGAAACCCGACCATGGTCGAACTTTGAAAGTTCACCAGGCTTTCGGTGCATGCCGTTGAATCATTGCCGCGCTAGTTACAGCACAAGTGGGTACAGCGCGATTAAAGGGTGGCACTTTGCTACCCGAAAGCGCCCGACCAGTAGGCGTTTCAACGCGTTACCCGGCCGCGACCGATGCAATGCAAAGTGGTAATATGCGCCCCCACAAACGCTTGCAACCGGAACAACGGGGGCAAGAATACGTGTTCAAAAAAACAACGAAAGTACTGCGCCAAAGCCTCTGAGCAGCATTGTGCAAGGCCTCCATCAGCAATACTTCAGTGGCCTCCCTACCTATGTTTCCACGCTTGAAGACTTCTTTGCATTGCTGCTCCCGCGCCGCCGTGCTGCGCTGGGCAACGGTCGGGCTGTGCGTGGCCTCACTGATTGCCAACATGGCGCTGTACCTGGCCAACCAGGCAATCCCGGCCAGCCTGCTGGTGCTGCAGTTGGTCGCCACGCTGGGTGCTGTTGTACAACTGGGCCTGGGCGCCAGGTCGATCCACCTGCGCCCGGCCGAGCTGGCCGAGCGCATGCTCAAGGTGCAAGAAGACGAGCGCCAGCATCTGGGCCGGGAACTGCACGACGACATCGGTCAACTGCTCACCGCTGCCAAGCTGCAACTGCAGTGGCTGCAACGGCGCATGCCCGACGAGTTGCAGGGGCACTGCGACGCCCTGCGCAGCACGCTGGATGACACCCTCGGTAACGTGCGCGATGTTTCCGCGCTGCTCAACCCACGGCAGTTGGCCAGCCTTGGCCTGGAAGCCAGCCTGCGCGCACACCTGGTACGCACCCTGGCCACCAGCGGCGTGCACTGGAGCCTGGCGTGCAACCAGCGCCTGGGCGGCATCGACGAAGCCGTGGCCATGGCGGTGTTCCGTATTACCCAGGAGGCAGTGACCAACATGCTGCGCCACGCCCAGGCACACAACCTGGTCATCCGCCTGCAACGCACCCCTGAAGGGCTGTCGTTGTCGATCCAGGACGATGGTCGTGGTTTCGCCCCTGCCCGGCACCCGGCCGAGGCCGGTCAGCGCGGCCTGGCCGGCATGCAGGAGCGGGTAATCGCGCTGCAGGGCAGCCTCGACATCACCAGTCAGCCTGGCCGAGGCACGCAGATCGAAGCGATGTTCCCGTGGTCCCCGCGCACCCAGCAACGCGCCAGGAGTATTACCAACCATGACCTGTAGACTACTGCTGGTAGATGACCACTCGCTGATCCGCGCCGGGGTGCGGGCACTGGTCTGCGATATCCCCGGCTATGACGTGGTCGGCGAAGCCGACGACGGCAACCAGCTACTCGACCAGGTACGCACACTGGCGCCCGACATCATCTTGCTGGACATCTCCATGCGTTCGACCAGCGGCCTGGACGCCCTTACCCAACTGCGGGCCAGCGGCAGTACCTGCAAAGTGCTGATCCTGTCCATGCACACTGACCCGGACCTGATCATGCGGGCCCTGGAAAGCGGCGCCCACGGCTACCTGCTCAAGGACACCAGCGCCACCGAGCTGGAACAGGCGCTGGGTGCCGTACGCCACGGTGAGCGCTACCTCAGCCCGGCCATCGCCCACACCGTCATCAACCAGGCGCTGCGGCACACCAAACAAGGCAAGCCGAGCGCTGGCGAACGGCATAATCTGACGTCACGGCAACTTGAGATCCTGCGCCTGATCGTGCGCGGCAAGTCCACCCGGGAGATCGCTGCGGGCCTGGGCCTGTCCATCAAGACCGTGGAAACTCACCGCTCGCAAATCATGAAGCGCCTGCAGATTCACGACGTAGCCGGCCTGGTGCTGTTCGCCGTACGCGAAAAAATCATCAGCCTGGATGACTGAGCAACGGTGACCCGGCCGGCAGGTGCAGGTGCAACGCCGCCGGCCTTGCCTGAAAGCGCAGGTTGGCAGCCTGCAACGGCTCGCCATCGAGGTTGATGTCCAACCCTTGCGAACTCTTGATCTCGACCCATGGCAACCTGGCCCGAACGAACAGGCCGTCACCGCCCAACAGGTCCCGCAGAGCCCCCACCACTTCCTGTGGTGCAGGCAGAATAGCGACGTCAAGCAAACCGTCGTTGACCATGGCTTCGGGGCACAGCACCTGCCCGCCCCCAGCCTGTCGGCCATTGCCGATACCCAGCGCCAGCAAATCTCCTTGCCAATGGAAGCCTGGCCCCTGTAGCTCTACCGAAGCCGCCTGTAGCTCACTGAAGCGGGATAACCCGGTGAACAGGTAGGCGGCAGCGCCCAGCACTTTCTTGAGGTCTTCGGAGGTATTGGCGGTGACCTGGCTGCCAAAGCCACCCGTGGCCATGTTGAGGAACAACTGATCGCCAGCCTGCCCCAGGTCTATCGGTTGTGGCGCGACATTCAGCAAGGCCAGCGCCGATGCCGGCTCCAAGGGGATGCCAGCGGCTTTGGCAAAATCGTTGGCCGTACCCAAGGGCAACAAGGCCAGGCTGGCCTGGGTAGCGGCCAGGCCCATGGCCTCGGCCACATCACGCAACGTGCCGTCCCCGCCACCGGCGACGATATGGCTGTAGCCCGCTGCCAGTGCCTCGGCGACCAGCCGTTGGGCGTCGCCCGCCTCCCAGGTAACCCGTACATCCAGCACCCAGCCGCTATCGCGCAGGTCGCCCACGGCGCTGCGCACGTCTTCGTTCATCGCCTGCTTGCCGTGCAGCACCAGCATTGCCTTGCGCCCTTGCATGTGCGCGTCTCCGTAAAATGGACCACCCCCTATCTCGACCACTGGCCTGCCCGGATCGTTGCATGGCCTGGAAAAAACATTGGGCCGGCGCCAGGCCTGCAACTGATCGCATCGCCGGTCATTTTTTCCACACTTGGCAATCCCGGCTATGCTCAGCAAATACCCCTATTGCCATGGACGCGCCCGGCAGTGGCTCCCCCACTGCTGTCAACGGGCGCGTTTTGCTATCTGCAGCCTTTTGCGAGGACTTTGGGTCATGCGCATTCTCTGGACACTGCCCTACCTGCCTTGGCCGACCACCAGCGGCCACAAGACCCGGCAATACCATCTGCTGCGCGCACTGGCCCAGCGCGGCCACCGGATTACCCTGCTGGTGCAGTCGAAGATCCCTCTCTGCGACGCAGCTCGTGAGGCCCTCGAGCCACTCCTCGAACGCCTGATCGTGCTACCCCGCAGGCCGCTGCACAGCCCACTCAACCTGCTGGCTTCCCCCATCATCGACTACCCCATGCGGGCAATCATCAATGGCCTGGCACCTTGCCTGCGGCACCGGTTCGAGCAACTGCTGGACGAACCCTGGGACGTGATCCAGATCGAGCACAGCTACAGCTTCCAGCCGTTCGAAAAAGCCCTGCAGGCTCGCAGGCTGCCCTTCATGCTTAGCGAGCACACCCTGGAGTCGGTAATGGGCGGTGCCTGCCACGATCGCCTGCCGCTGTGGCTGCGCCCGCTCAACGCCTTCGACCGCTGGCGCTACCGGCGCTGGGAGCACCGTGTGCTGCGCCAGCCCACCGAACTGGTGGCTGTCAGCGCCCACGATGCCGAGCTGATCGCGCAGATCAGTGGGCGCCCGGTGAATGTGGTGGTCAACGGCGTGGACTGTGATTTCTACCAGCAGGTGCAACCTGCGCTGCACAGCCAGCGTCTGTTGTTCGTCGGCAATTTCGAATACGGCGCCAATCTGGAGGCCATCGAGTGGGCACTGGACGACATCATGCCGAAGGTGTGGATGAGCAACCCGGCGGTGCGCCTGGCGATTGCCGGGCACGCCATGCCGGCCAACTGGAAGCTTCACTGGAACGACCCACGCATTGAATGGTTCGGCTACCGCCCCGACCTGCGTGAACTGCAACGACGTTCCGCGCTGTTCTTTGCCCCCTTGCGCTATGCCGGTGGCTCGAAGGTGAAAATCCTCGAAGCGATGGCCGCCGGCTTACCCGTGATCACCACCGACAAGGGCGTTTCAGGCCTGACCGTGAACAACGGCGAACACTACTTGGGCAGTGACGACGGTGATCAACTGGCATTGCTGATCACCCAGCTGCTCAATCAGCCCTGGCGCATGAGCCAGTTGAGCGATGCCGGGCGCCAGTTTGCCCGCCAGCGCCACGACTGGAGCGTGGCTGCCCAACAACTGGAGAATGTGCACATACGCCTGACCCAGGCGGCACCGGACGAGGCCGCGCCGCTGGCCAGTGCCTGGCTGGGCCGCTCAGCCAAGTAGCTCGCTGAAGGGGATGAATGGCACGATGTCGCCCTGCTTCGGCGTGCTGCCTTCACGCACTTCCACCAGGCCCTCCGCCCAGGCTGCGCTGCGCAGCACACCCGAGCTCTGGTTCTTGTAGATGCGCACGCGGCCCTGTTCGATGCGCGCGCGCAGGTATTCGCGGCGCGTACCCGGCTTGGGCCAGTCAAACCCGGCCGGCATGTCGAACCGCAACGGCGTGACGTCAATCACACCCTGACGACGCAGCAGGTAGGGCCTGGTCAGCAGACCGAAGGTGACCAAGGTCGAGGCCGGGTTACCCGGCAAGCCAATCACCGGCACGCCCTGGAAGTGGCCGAAGGTCAGCGGCTTGCCCGGTTTGATCGCCAGCTTCCACAACGCCAGTTCGCCGGCCTCGCGCAGGGCGGCACCGAGGTAGTCGGCCTCGCCCACCGAGACGCCTCCGGTGGACAGAATCAGGTCTACGCCACCCAGTTCAGCCAGGCAGGCGCGAGTGCGGGCCAGGTCATCCGGCAGGATGCCGGCATCGACCACTTCGCAACCCAGCCGCTGCAACCAGCTGACCAGCAGCCTGCGATTGCTGTTGTAGATCTGCCCAGGCCCGAGCGGCAGGCCTGGCTCGACCAGTTCGTCGCCGGTGGACAGCACCGCCACTTTTACCTTGCGCACCACGTCCAGACGGCCATGCCCCAAGGTCGCCGCCAGGCCCAGTTCGATCGGCCCAAGGCGGGTGCCGGCGCTCATCACCTGCTCGCCCTTGCGGGTCTCCTGACCTTGAGGGCGTATGTTCTGCTCGGTGCGCAACGCTTCGAGAAAGCGCACCCGGCCATCTTCGAGTACTTCGGTGTTTTCCTGCATCTCGACGCAGTCGGCCCCCTCCGGCACAGGCGCGCCGGTGAAGATCCGCGCGCAGGTACCCGGTTGCAGCGGCTGGGGCGCATGGCCGGCGAAAATACGCTGGCTGACCGGCAGCGGCTGGCCCTGCCAGTCAGCCAGGCGCAAGGCATAACCGTCCATGGCGCTGTTCGGCCAGGGCGGCAGGTCGAGCGAGGCCACCAGGTCGGTGGCCAGCACGCGGCCCTCGGCTTCGGCCAGCGGCAGGTTTTCGGTCTCGCGGATCGGTGCAGCTTCGGCCAGCGCCAGCAGTTGCTCCAGCGCCTGTTCCACCGGCATCAGCGGCCGGGCCTGGCTGACCTCAGCCACGGCTGTCACAGGCCGCTGCCTGCTTCAGGTGCGCCACGAAGTTGCAAGGGCGATGACGGGCATCGAGCTGCTCGGCCAGGATGCCATCCCAACCGGTACGCACAGCGTTGGTGGAGCCCGGCAGGCAGCACACCAGCGTGCCGTTGGCCAGCCCGGCCAAGGCACGCGACTGCACGGTGGAGGTGCCAATGTCGGCCACGGAAATCTGCCGGAACAGCTCACCAAAGCCGTCTACTTGCTTGTCCAGCAGGCAGGCCACCGCCTCGGGGGTGCTGTCGCGGCCAGTAAACCCGGTACCGCCGGTAATCAGCACCACTTGCACGTTGTCATCGGCGATCCATGTGGCGACCTGGGCCCGGATCTTGTACAGGTCATCCTTGAGCAGCACACGCTCGGCAAGGCGGTGACCGGCGGCGCTCAGGCGGTCGACGAACATCTGGCCAGAGGTGTCGGTGTCGAAGGTACGGGTGTCGCTGACCGTGAGCACGGCGATGTTCAGCGCCACGAAGGGGGTATCTGCCTTGGCTTTCATGGGTGTCCGTCACAACAGGATGAGATGGACGCAGTTATATCACAGCGCACCTTTTCCAGCGTTGCCCCCCTCAGCCTTGCCTTGGGTCAAGAGAACGAATTAATCGCTATGCTGCACTTGGAGTGAACTTGCACTAACGTCCTGCGTCATAAATGTCATCTAGCACCATCGCACTTGGAGAAACACGATGATCAAACGGACCCTACCCGCCTTCCTGCTTGCCTTGGGTTTGGGCGCCCTTGCTGGCTGCTCGACCCCAACCGTCATTACCCTGAACGATGGCCGGGAGATCCAGGCAACCGACAAACCGTCCTACGATGAAGACTCTGGCTTCTATGAATTCGAGCAACTCGACGGCAAGCGCACACGCCTGAACAAGGACCAGATCCGCACCGTCAAAGAGCTCTGATCAAGGCCCCGTTCAGGCTATGGCCCTTTAAACAACAAGGGCTTGCGAGCAAAAACGGGATGCAGTAGGATTTTGTTCATCGGAGTGTAGCGCAGCCAGGTAGCGCGTCTCGTTCGGGACGAGAAGGCCGCAGGTTCGAATCCTGTCTCTCCGACCAAATCCTTGTCACAAAGCCCGCCATGTGCGGGCTTTTTGTTGTGTGCGAAAAATACGTCAGTGCGCGGCTTCAGCCTCTATGGCACCTGCAACTCCTGCAGACCGAGTCAGGCACTCAGGCGGGAGGTGACTTCGCCCAACTGCCCTGACAAACCATGCAGGCGCTGCCCCGCCTGCTCGGTATGCTGCACCGCTTCCTGGTTGGCCGTGGCAATTCGGGTAATTTCGATCAGGTTGCGCGAGATATCTTCGGCCACGCTGGTCTGCTCCTCGGCCGCTGTGGCGATCTGCCGGTTCATGTCGCGGATCGCTTCCACCGCCTGCGTGATACGTTGCAGCATCTGCCCGGCCTGCTCGACTTGCTCAGCCCCTTCCTGGCTACGTTGCTGGCCACTTTCGATGGCCTTGACCGCCTCCACAGCCCCTGACTGTACCGCTTCGATGATCTGGTGAATTTCTGCAATCGACGCTGCCGTGCGCTGGGCCAGGCTACGCACTTCATCGGCGACCACCGCAAAACCACGCCCGGCTTCGCCAGCACGGGCCGCTTCGATGGCCGCGTTAAGCGCCAGCAGGTTGGTCTGTTCAGCAATGCCGCGGATCACTTCCAGCACTTTGCCTATCCGTGTGCTGTCATGCTCCAGATCGCGAATTACCGTTGCCGTGCCGGCGATTTCGCGGTTGACCAGCCCGATGATGTCGATGGTCTGCTGCATCACCTGCTCGCCGGCCTGGGCGCTGTGGTCGGCGTCATCGGCCGCGCGGGCCGCCTCGGCAGCGTGGCGAGCGACCTCTTGGGCAGTGGCGGACATTTCGTGCATGGCCGTGGCTACCTGGTCGGTACGCTGGAACTGGTCATGAGTACCGCGGGCCATGTCACCGGCAATACTGCGCAACTGGCCGCTGGCACCTTCCAGCTCCTGAGCGTTGTCCTGCAGCCGGCCGACGGTATCGGCAAGGAAGTCACGCAGGGTGTTGGCCGCCCGCGCCAGGCGCCCCAGCTCATCCTCCCGACGGCTGTCGACCCGGGCAGCAAAGCTGCCTTGGCTGAGCTGCGCGACGTACTCGATCAACTGGCGGATCGGCTCGATCAGGCTACGGTTGACCAGCCACAGGCTGAGCAGCCCCACCAGCACCGCAGAAGCCAGCATCACCAGCAGGCCCAACCATACCGTGCGCTCGGCACTGGCATTGATGCTGGCTGCACGCTGGCGAGCATCGGCGCGCAGTTGCTCGACCAGTTCGCTCATTTGCTCACTGGCGGCACGGTCCACGCCTTTGACCGCCCGGTCGCCCGCTACCGGGTCGCCGCCTGCCGCCAGGAACGCCTGGCGGCCTTGTGCATAGGCCTGGCCCAACTGGCGGTGGCTGTCGCGCAATTGCTGCAGCGACGCCTTGAGCCTGGCATCGCTGTTGTCGATCAATTGCCCGAGCAGTTGTTGTACTTGCTCTTCGCGGGCCTGGAACTGCTGCCAGTACTTGTCCATTTCCGCAGGCTGGCGCCCTCGCAACAGCACGTTCTTCCATTCCTGCACCTGGATCTTGAACTGCAGGTTGGCTTCGTCAATCAATTGCGAGGCCCGCAGCGGCCCGTCGACCAGCTCGGCGTAGCCACGCACGCTGGACGACAGGAACTGGAAACACACCAGGGCGATCAGCAGCATCGCCAGCACACTGCCGCCGAGCAGCGAGAGAATTTGCACTCTGAGGGATTTACGCAACATCGAGGGTCTCGGAACCAGAGGGAGTAGGCTGAGGCCGCTGTACAGCCTCATTACTGGCAGGCCAAAAAAAAGCTGCCATCACGCAATGGCAGCCAGGTCGAGCACTTACGCAACAGTTGAGGCAAATCTTCTCAGGCAATTACTACAGAAATGTTACAAGGCCACGACACGCTAGCCCGTGGTGAATTGCAGCGCTGCCAGCCGCGCATACAACGGGCTGTCCTCAATCAACTGACGGTGGGTGCCCACCGCCACCAGCCGGCCTTGGTCGATGACCGCGATGCGCTCGGCATGCTGTACCGTGGCCAGGCGATGGGCGATCACCAGCGTGGTACGGCCGGCCATCAGGCTGGGCAGCGCTTGCTGGATCAAGTATTCACTTTGTGCATCAAGGGCACTGGTGGCTTCGTCCAGCAACAGGATCGGCGCATCGACCAGCAAGGCCCGGGCAATCGCCAGGCGCTGGCGTTGCCCGCCGGAAAGGCCGATGCCGCCCTCCCCCAGCGGGGTCTGGTAGCCTTGGGGCAATTGCCGGATGAATTCGTCGGCATGGGCGCCGCGGGCTGCTGCTTCGACTTCAGCCAAGGTCGCCTCGGGCCGGCCATAACGAATGTTGGCCTCCACCGTGCCACGGAACAGCGAGGGGTTTTGTGCCACCAAAGCGAACTGCCGGCGTAGCTGGTCGGGATCAAAGTCGGTAACCGGCTGACCATCGAGCAGGATGCGCCCTTGCTGTGGGTCGTAAAAGCGCAGCAACAGATCGAACAGGGTCGACTTGCCTGCCCCGGAAGGGCCTACCAGGGCGACGGTCTGCCCGGGTTCGATGGTCAGGCTCAGGCCGTCGACAGCTGCCACCGTGGGCCGTGAAGGGTAAGCGAACACGACCTGTTGCAGCTCGATATGACCGCTGGCCCGCGGCTGCGGCAGCACCTGCGCCACGTCGGGGGGCAGGATGGCACTGCGCGCGGCCAACAGTTCGGCAATGCGCTCGGCTGCACCCGCGGCCCGTTGCAGCTCGCCGATCACCTCACTGAGGGTACCGAAGGCGCTGCCGACGATCAGGCTGTAGAACACGAATGCTGCCAGCTCGCCTGCGGATATACGCCCGGCGATCACATCCATGCCGCCGACCCACAGCATCACCCCCACCGCCCCCAACACCAGCACGATCACCAGGGTAATCAGCCAGGCACGCTGTGTAATCCGCTTGCGGGCAACAGTAAACGCTGCTTCGACCGTATCGGCGAACAGTTCGCGGTCGTGCGCCTGGTGGTTGTAGGCCTGCACGGTCTTGATCTGCCCCAGCGTCTCAGCCACGTAGCTGCCCACATCGGCGACTCTGTCCTGGCTCTGCCGCGACAGGCTGCGCACCCGACGGCCGAACAACAGGATCGGTGCCAACACCAGCGGCAGCGTTACCACCACGATGCTGGTGAGCTTGGGGTTGGTGATGAACAGCAATACCACACCGCCAATGACCATCAGCGCGTTGCGCAGGAACATCGACAGCGATGAACCGATCACTGATTGCAGCAAGGTGGTGTCCGCAGTCAGCCGAGACTGGATCTCGGAGCTGCGGTTGTCCTCGAAAAAACCTGGGTGCAGGCCGATCAGGTGATCGAAGACCGCACGACGGATATCGGCCACACAACGCTCGCCAATCCACGACACCAGATAGAAACGGCTGAAGGTACCCACCGCCAGCGCCAGCACCAGCAGCAGGAACAGCCCGATGGTCTGATTGAGCTGGTGCGCGGAGCGGGTCATGAAGCCTTGATCCACCAGCAGGCGGATACCTTGGCCCATCGACAGGGTGATGGCAGCGGTGACCACCAGCGCCAGCAATGCCAGCAGCACCTGGCGGCGATAAGGGCGAACGAACTGCCAGGCCAGGCGCAAGGCGCGGCGTTGGCGCGGGGAAACCGATTCGGGCATGGCGACGACCACAAAGGGTGGGGAAGCGGCAGCCTACCACTCATCCCGGTCGGGAGACTGCATGAAGGTTGCTATAACGCATCGATCTAACCAGCTTGTGGAGCTTTCACAGGGTTTCTGCTGGACTGTTGCTGCCGTGACCCGGAAGCTGTCACAGGCCAGTCACGGCGCAGGGCTACCCTGAGCTTGAACCTGAAGAGGAGACAGTGCATGAGCTTGCAGCATGGCAGTGATAACCAGAAGCCCCAGACTTCCCCACAACCGCAAGTATGCGGTTCGATCATCGACGCCAAGGGGCGCGAAGTGCCGATCACCGAGCAGATGATCCAGCAGGCCTGCAAGGCCCTGGAAGAAAGCCGTGTCGAGCGCGTACGCAAAGGTTGATCGGCGAATTCTCTGCAACCCGGCGCTTGCGCCGGGTTTTTATTGGCCCAGCCAGTGGGCTTGGCCGCCCCAACAGGTAACCACACCTACCTGCAAGGTCAAGACAAGGCGTGCTTAGACCAACACCCCACCCAGGGCACTGACCAACTGCGCCAACTGCGGCGCCTCCCCGTGCAAGCGCACGGCCAGCCCCTCGATCTCGCGCCTTGGCGGGTATTGCTTGCGCAACTGGTCGAACGCCGCTCGCTGTTGCTGCGGATCATCGCTGAGGCTACGGCGGAAATCGGCATCATCACGGCGCGGGTCATACACGGCGCGACACAGGGTGGCCAAGGCCCAGGACAGGTCGGTGCTGGCATCCAGCTCAATCTGTGCCAGCGGTGGTTTGGGCAGCAGCTCGGCCAGCCGCACCTGCTCGTTCACACCGAGGAAGCGGCACAGCGCCTGGTAGATCTGCGCCGTGCCACGCTGGCGGCCATCGAGGCTATAGCCGGCAATGTGCGGCGTAGCCAGGGTGCACAGGTCGGCCAACTGCAGGTCGACCTGCGGCTCCCCTTCCCACACATCCAGCACCGCGTGCACGTCTTCGCGGTCCAGCAGCAGCTCGCGCAGGGCCACGTTGTCCACCACCGGGCCACGGCTGGCGTTTACCAGCCAGGCACCCGGGCGCAACTGTGCCAGCTGCGCCTGCCCCAGCAGGTGCCAGGTCGGGTGCTGGCCGCCGCGTTGCAACGGGGTATGCAAGCTGATCACATCGCACTGCTGCAGGATGGTTTCGAGGCTGACGTAGTCGCCGCCCTCGGCGGCCTGACGCAACGGGTCGCACACCAGCACCTTCCAGCCCAGGCCATGCAGCACCCGCACGAGGCGGCCACCCACTTCACCCGCGCCCACTACGCCATACACGCGCTCGGGCAATGCCACGCCATCCAGTTCGGCCAGGGTCAGCAGGCTGCCCAGCACGTAATCGACCACGCCGCGGGCATTGCAGCCAGGTGCGCTGCTCCAGCGGATGCCAGCTTCTGCAAAGTAGTCCAGGTCCAGGTGATCAGTGCCGATGGTGCAAGTGCCGACAAAGCGTACACGGCTGCCTTCGAGCAACTGACGGTCGACCTTGGTCACCGAGCGCACCAGCAGGATATCGGCGTCCTTGACGCTGGCAGCATCGAGGCTTCGGCCGGGGTAGCGGCGAATTTCACCGAAACCCTGGAAGAAGGCATCGAGCAGCGGGATGTTCTCGTCGGCAACTATCAGCATGGCGCTCTCCTGTCTGGGGAGCGCAGTGTAGGCGCAACGCCGGGCGTGTTCCAGAGCGATTCAGTCGGCTTTCTTGCGGATCCAGTACAGGAAAGTGCCGGCGTCCTCTTGCTGTTGCAGCAGCTCGTGGCCGAGGAAGTTGCAGAACTTGGGGATGTCGCGGCGGGTCGACGGGTCGGTGGCGATGACCTTGAGCAGGCCGCCGGCGGCCAGGTTGCGTACGTGCTGGTGCAGCATCATCACGGGTTCCGGGCAGTTCAGGCCGGTGGCATCGAGGATGGCGTCGGGGGTGAAATCGGTCATGGGGGGCTCCGAAAATGATCGCTATTGTCGCGCATAGCGCGACGCGGTCCAAGCACGGCTTTCAAACCCAGCGCTCTCGATCTTGATCTTGATCTTGATCTTGATCTTGATCTTGATCTTGATCTTGATCTTCGCGACTTCAGGAGGCCGAACGCAGGCCTTGCGAAGGCAGGTGACGGGCATGGATGCCCGTCAAGCGCTGAGGCCCCAGGATGGGGCCTTCGGCGCGGTCCTGCCGGGAGCAAGGCCGGAGTGAGGGGACCCCGGAGCGCAGCGCAGGGGCCGGATGATGGGAGCGCAGCGTTTTTTGGTTACTTTTTGTCGCGTTTGACAAAAAGTGAC
>NZ_JBICKH010000065.1:0-107982 GCF_043103905.1 Pseudomonas sp. yb_2
GGACGGTTCGCTGAGTCAAAACAGACGAGTTCGCATCTTGCTTCTTGCTTCTTGCTTCTTGCTTCTTGGATGTGGGCATCCACATCGCGTAGGTATTCATTCGCGCAGGGGGCGCATAGTCACCTTTCCGCCCTTACGGCGGGTCACTTTTTGTCAAACGCGACAAAAAGTAACCAAAAAACGCTGGCTCCTATCATCCGGCCCCTGCGCTACGCTCCGGGGTTCCCTCGCTACGGTCTTGCTCCCGGGAGTACGCGCTGCAGGCCCCATCCATGGGGCCTCAGCGCTTGACGGGCATCCATGCCCGTCACCTCCCTTCGCAAGCCCTGCGCTCGGCCTTCTGAAGTCGCAATCTGCGTCGCCTGAACTACCGCGCGCTTACAAGCAAAAGCAGAAGCAGAAGCAGAAGCAGAAGCAGCAGAAGCAGATACAGAAACAGTGTTACTGTGCGAACGCCCGCCCTAACCCACCTGGTACACCACTGCTGTCAGTTTCCTGCCAAGGCCCATTCGGGCTCAACGACCAGCTCCAGCCGTTATCAAACCGATAGTAGGTACGCTGCCGGTAGAAGGTATTGGGCTGCTTCTCCAATACATATACACCCAGCTTGGGATCCCAGTGGCTTGCCCCGCCAGGCGGTGGCGCAAAGCTGGCCGAGGTACGCGGCATGGGCTTGGGTATCGCCGCCGGCTTGCTCGGCGAAGTGGCAGGCTGCCTGCCCGGCAAGGGCTTGACCACCGGCCCCGACGGCGGCACACGCTCGATCGGTGGCGCGGGCTGCTCGTACGGCTCATGCACCGTACACGCAGACAAACCCAAGGCCAGGGTAATCAGGGTCAGGCGGACGGTGCTGTGCATGGCATTGCTCTCTTACTGGTCTGGAGTGTCGATGGTCAGGCGCTGGGTAGCCTGGGTGGCGCTAGACAACGGAGCACCCCGGCCAACCCACTCACCCTGGGTAGGCTGACCCGCGCGTGAAACACGTGCAACCAGTTGGACTTCGGCATACTGCGACAGTTTCATCTGCGGCATCATCGCATCAGCATCAGACAACTCCACCTCGATCGGCAACTGCGCCACGGTCACCCGCTTGGCCGCCAGCGGCATCGGCGGGCCATTGCTGGCGCGAGCGAAGATAAACACCGTGTCGTCCGGCTGAACCTTGTCCTTCAAGGCAGCCGCCAGTTCCACCCGCACTTTCAGGCGAGCCGCCACAGGTGCAGGCTCGGTCGCCTCTGCTGGCACCCCACCCAGGCGCTCGGCGGCGCGGTCGATACCACCCTGCAACGCCGCTCGCGATGCATCACCTTCTGGCAACTGCGCCAGCAAACGCTTCCAGTAGTCGATGGCTTCCTGATAACGCTCGCCTTCAAACGCAGCAATACCGCGCAGGCCCAGGCTGGTCACCTCGTTGGGGTCAGCCTTCAACGCTTCGTCAGTCAGCGCCTGCAATTGCGGGCTCCACTGCTTGTTGGCGGCAAAGTACTGGGCCTGGGCCCACTGCCCCAGCAGCTCGGGCTGGCGGCCAGCCAAGGCCACGGCCCGTTCGAACGTACGCGCGGCATCGGCCGGGCGCTGCTCGGCCATGTAGGCCCGGCCAAGGAAATACATGGCCTCGGCCGAATCCGGCTGGGCCTGCACCACGCGTTCAAGGCGCGTAGTCATTTCCTCCATCGACTTGGGTGCCTCGGCAAACTCCTGGGTCAGCGCCACCTTGTCGGCCGCCCCAAAATGCAGGTACAGCCCCAGCGCCATCAGCGGCACCAGTACCGCAGCCAGCAGCGGCAGGGCCTTGCCCAAATGCCCCTGGCGCGGGGCCTCGGCACCTTCGGTATCGGCCAGCAGCTCGCGGGCAGCCTCGTCCCGGCCCTTGGCCATCTGCGCCTCATCGAGCACACCGGCGGCTTGCTGGGCCGCCAGTTCGGCGACACGTTCCTGATAAAGGGCCACGTTCAAGGCCGTGCGGTCTTCTTCCTGCTGGCGACGGCGGCCACGCAGGATCGGGAGCAGCAAAAAGCTGAGGGCAGCGAGCAGCAGAAGGCCCGCGCTAAGCCAGAATTCAATCATGGGTCTGTTCTTTTTCCAGCAGTTTGGCGAGACGCTCGCGTTCTTCGGCAGACAACTCATCGGCGCCCTGCACGGCCGTAGCACGGCGCCGGCGTACGATCACCGCCAGCACCACGAAGCCACCGGCCAGCAAGATCCCCGGGCCAAACCACAGCAGCCAGGTACGCCCGCTGAGCGCCGGCTTGTAGCGCACGAAGTCGCCATAGCGGTCGACCATGAAATCGATGATCTGCTGGTTGCTCTGGCCTTCGCCAAGCATGCGGAAGATTTCTCGACGCAGGTCGGCAGCAATCGGCGCGTTGGAGTCGGCAATATCCTGGTTCTGGCACTTGGGGCAGCGCAGTTCCTTGGTCAACTGTTGGTAACGCTCGCGCTCTGCCTCGTCGCGAAACTGGTAGGTGTCGATAGCCGCCTTGGCCACACCGGCCAGGGTCAGGCCCAGCACCGCAGCTGCCAGCCAGCGCCTCATGGCTTGGCCTCGTCGATCAGGCCCTGGTACAACGGCGCCAGCTGTTCACGCCAGACCGTGGCATCGATGATGCCGACGTGCTTGTAGCGGATGATGCCCTTGGCATCGATCAGGAAGGTTTCCGGCGCCCCATACACCCCAAGGTCCAGGCCCAGACTGCCCTGTTCGTCACGAATATCCAGCTGATAGGGGTTGTGGAACTCGGCCAACCACTTCTGCGCGGCGGCGTTGTCATCCTTGTAGTTGACCCCATGGATCACCACACCCTGCTGTGCCAGCTGGTTCAGGTACGGGTGCTCGACCTTGCACGACGGGCACCAGGTGGCCCACACGTTGACCAGTGCCGGGCGCCCCTGCAAGTCGGCCTGAGTCAGGGTGCGGTCCCCCTGTGTCGACGCCAGGGAAAACGCCGGGAACGGTTTGCCGATCATTGCCGAAGGCAGCTCGTCGGGCTTGAGGAAAAGCCCCTTGTAGAGGAACACCGCCACCAGCAGGAACACTGCAAGGGGCACTACCATGATCCAACGCTTCATGCAGCTGCTCCAGACACGCCCAGGACATCACGCACCCGGGTCTTGACCTTGACGCGGTAGCGCCGGTCGAGGGCCGCCAGCAACCCGCCCAGGCCGGTCAGCAGACCGCCCAGCCAGATCCAGCGGACGTAAGGCTTAATATGTACGCGCACAGCCCAGGCGCCATTCTCCAGTGGCTCGCCAAGCGCGACGTACAGGTCGCGGGTAAAGCCGGCGTCGATGCCTGCTTCGGTCATCATCGACTGCTGCACGGTGTACAGGCGTTTCTCCGGGTACAGTGTGGTCACTTCACGGCCCTCGCGGCTGACCACGATGGTGCCCTTGTCAGAGATGAAGTTCGGCCCCTCGAAGTGCTTGGCGCCCTGGAACAGGAAGTGGTAGCCACCCAGCTCCACGCTTTCGCCCGGCACCATGCGCAGGTCACGCTCGGCGCTGTTGTTGCTGGACAACACCACGCCCAGCGCACAAACCGCCAGGCCCAGGTGCGCCAGTTGCATGCCCCAGTAGCTGCGGCCCAGGCCCGGCAGGCCTTTGACCAGGCCCTTGTGGCGGGTCTTGTCGAAAATGTCACGCAGCCCGCCAAGCACCACCCAGGCGGCCAGGGCGAAGGCCGTCAGCGTCGGCCAATCGAAGTCGTCGACGATAAAGCCGGCAACCGGGGCAAGGATGGCACTGCCGATCAATACCGGGGTCATCATGCTGGCCAGCCATTTGCCTGGGGTGTCCTTCCAGCGCACCACCACGCCCACGCTCAGCACCACCATCAGCAGCGCCATCAGCGGCAGGAACAAGGCGTCGAAATAGGGCGGGCCGACCGACAGCTTGGCCCCGGTCAGGGCATCGAGCACCAATGGGTACAGGGTACCGAGCAGAATCATCGAAGCCGCGACCACCAGCACCAGGTTGTTGGCCAGCAGCAGCGTTTCACGCGACCACAGGGCGAAACCGACCTGGCTCTTGACCACCGGTGCGCGCAGGGCGAACAGGGTGAGCGAGCCGCCGACCACGAACAGCAGGAAAAACAGGATGAAAATACCCCGCGACGGGTCGGCGGCAAACGCGTGCACCGAGGTCAGCACTCCGGAACGCACCAGGAAGGTACCCAGCAGGCTCAGGGAGAATGCGGCAATTGCCAGCAGCACGGTCCAGCTCTTGAACACCCCGCGTTTCTCGGTCACCGCCAGCGAGTGGATCAGTGCGGTGCCCACCAGCCAAGGCATGAACGAGGCGTTTTCCACCGGGTCCCAGAACCACCAGCCACCCCAGCCCAGTTCGTAGTAGGCCCACCACGACCCCAAGGTGATGCCAACACCCAGGAACGCCCAGGCGACGATGGTCCACGGCCGAGACCAGCGCGCCCAGGCAGCGTCCAGCCGGCCGCCGAGCAAGGCGGCAATCGCGAACGCGAAGGCCACCGAGAAGCCCACGTAGCCCATGTACAGCATCGGCGGATGCACGATCAGGCCAAAGTCCTGCAACAGCGGGTTGAGGTCACGGCCATCGGTCGGCACCTGCGGCAGCAGGCGCTGGAACGGGTTGGAAGTAATGATCAGGAAGCTCAGGAAGCCCACGCTGATCATGCCCATTACTGCCAGCACGCGGGCCAGCATCACCTGCGGCAACTGCCGGGAGAACACCGACACGGCAAAGGTCCAGCCGCCGAGGATCAGCGCCCAAAGCAGCAACGAACCCTCATGGGCGCCCCACACCGCACTGAACTTGTAGTACCAGGGCAAGGCGCTGTTGGAGTTGCTGGCCACATAGGCGACCGAGAAATTGTCTGTCATGAAGGCATGGGTCAGGCAGGCAAAGGCAAACGCCAGGAAGGCGAACTGCCCCCACGCTGCCGGCCGCGCCAGGCTCATCCACAGGCTGTCGCCACGCCACGCGCCAAGCAACGGCACACTGGCCTGTACGACGGCAAAGCAGATGGCCAGAATCATCGCCAACTGGCCCAGTTCGGGGACTACCAGTGCTGCGTTCATGGCTTCGTCTCCCCGCCGGCAGCGGCCTGGCCGCTTTCCTTCAGGGCCTTGGTGACTTCGGGCGGCATGTATTTCTCGTCGTGCTTGGCCAGCACTTCATCGGCTACCACCACACCGTCGGCATTGAGCTTGCCAAGGGCGACGATGCCCTGCCCTTCGCGGAACAGGTCGGGGAGGATGCCGCGGTAGGTGATGGGTACCGACTTGTTGAAGTCGGTTACCACGAAACGCACGTCCAGCGAGTCGGCCGAACGCTGCACCGAGCCTTTCTCCACCATGCCGCCGGCGCGGATGCGCGTGTCCAGCGGGGCTTCGCCGTTGGCGATCTGGGTCGGTGTATAGAACAGGTTGATGTTCTGCTGCAATGCGCTCAAGGCAAAGCCGACGGCAACCCCGACGCCGACCAGCAGGCCGACGATGAGCAACAGGCGTTTCTTGCGCTGCGGATTCACTGGTTGTTCTCCCGGCGCAAACGGCGCGCCTCTTCTTGCAAATAGCGACGACGGGCCAGCAGTGGCGCACCGACATTCAGCGCCAGCACCGCCAGGCAGATGCCATAGGCCGACCACACGTACAGGCCATGGTGGCCCATGGCGAGAAAGTCACCGAAGGTGGCAAAGCTCATTGTGCGGCCCTCCGCCCCAAGCTGTTCAATACTTCGTCCCTGACCCAACTGGCGCGTGCTTCGCGCTTGAGCACTTCAAGGCGCATGCGCAGCAGCAGTACGGCGCCGAAGAAACAGTAGAAACCCAGCGCCGTGCACAACAGCGGCAGCCACATTTCGGCCGGCATCGCCGGCTTTTCGGTAAGGGTGAAGGTGGCCCCCTGGTGCAGGGTGTTCCACCACTCCACCGAATACTTGATGATCGGGATATTCACCACACCGACAATCGCAAGCACCGCACAGGCCTTGGCTGCACTGTCACGATTACTGATCGCCTGGCCCAGCGCAATAATGCCGAAGTACAGGAACAGCAGGATGAGCATGGACGTAAGGCGGGCATCCCACACCCACCAGCTGCCCCAGGTCGGCTTGCCCCAGATGGCGCCGGTAACCAGCGCCACGGCGGTCATCCAGGCGCCAATGGGCGCGGCACACTGCAGGGCGACGTCGGCCAGTTTCATCTTCCACACCAGCCCCACCACCCCGGCCACCGCCAGCAGCACATAGCAGGACTGCGCCAGCATCGCCGCCGGCACATGGATATAGATGATGCGGAAGCTGTTGCCCTGCTGGTAGTCCTGGGGGGCGAAGGCCAGGCCCCAGGTGATGCCGACCAGCAGCAGGAGCACGGCAGCACCGGCCAGCCACGGCAGCATGCGGCCGCTGATGGCATAGAACCATTTCGGGGAGCCCAGCTTGTGGAACCACGTCCAGCTTATTTTCATCAGGGTACATCCAGGGTATTTGCCGGGCTTGAGAGCCCGGGACTCGTTATTCGCCGACGCTGATCTTCAGGCCGGCCGCTATCGCAAAGGGTGCCAGGGTAACGGCCAGGGCCGTCAGGCTGGCGAGCCAGAGCAGATGGCCGGTTGCCGGCATATTTTGCAACGCCGCTTGCAACGCACCACTGCCCAGGATCAATACAGGGATATACAACGGCAGAATCAGCAACGCCAGTAACAAACCTCCGCGTTTAAGGCCGACGGTCAGTGCCGCACCTACCGCGCCCAGCAAGCTCAATACCGGCGTACCCAGCAGCAGCGAACCGAGCAGCACCGGCAGGCAATGGCTTGGCAGCCCCAGCATCAGTGCCAGCAGTGGCGCCAACAATACCAGCGCCAGCCCGGAAAAGATCCAGTGCGCCAGCACCTTGGCCAGCACCAGCAGCGCCAGTGGGTGCGGCGATAGCACCCATTGCTCCAGCGAGCCGTCTTCGAAATCGCTGCGGAACAGGCCGTCCAGCGACAACAGCACGGCCAGCAACGCTGCCACCCAGACCAGGCCCGGCGACAAGGTTTGCAACAATTGGCTTTCCGGGCCGACCGCCAGCGGGAACAGGGCCACGACGATGGCGAAGAACACCAACGGGTTGGCCAGTTCGGCCGGTCGACGGAACAGCAGGCGCGCTTCGCGGCGCAGCAGCAAAATGAATACGCTCATGCAGCCCATTGCCCCAGGTTCAGTTCTCGGTAACCGGAGGGCTTGCGTTCCAGTGTGTGGTGAGTCGTCAGCACCACCGTGCCGCCCTGCTCGCAGTGGGCTGCCAGGTGCGCTTCAAGCTGCGCCACGCCTTGCTTGTCCAGCGCGGTGAACGGCTCGTCGAGAATCCATAGCGGCGGGCAAGCCAGGTGCAGCCGGGCCAGCGCCACGCGGCGCTGCTGGCCGGCCGACAGGGTATGGCAGGGGACGTCTTCGAAACCGCGCAGGCCGACAGCCTCCAGCGCCGCCCAGATCGCCTCGCGGCTGGCCGGCTGGTGCAAGGCGCACAGCCAGGTGAGATTCTCCTCGGCGGTGAGCAAGTCCTTGATGCCGGCGGCGTGGCCAATCCACAGCAGGGCGCTGGCCAGGGCATGACGCTGCTCTGCCAGTGGCTTGCCACCCAGCAGAATCTGCCCGGCCGTCGGCTGCATCAGCCCGGCCAACAGGCGCAACAGGCTGGTCTTGCCGCTGCCGTTGGGGCCACTGATCTGCAGCATGTCGCCGGCGCCCAGCTCGAAATCGAGCTGTTCGAACAGCAGGCGCCAGTCGCGCTCGCAGGCCAGGCCTGCGGCTTGGAGGTGAAGGGTCACGGTTTCGCCTTATCTTCAGTAGGGCTTTGAAGCAGCCAACACCGCTCCAGAACCCTTGTGTCTCAAGTCGCCCCGCGCGCTGCCGTTATACTGGCAACCACAGGCGCGCGGCATTATTACACGCGCCGCCGCGCTGCCAAGAGGCCGGGCTCGACAGGTTGTATACAATCATGACTGAAATCAATAGTCTCGGCGCACAAACCGCGATCAACAGCCAAGCCATGAAGGCGGGCATGACCGGCGATCTGCTGCGCCTGATCCAGGCGCAGCCTGGGTTGCTGGCTCCTGGCGAAACCGCGCAAGCCGAGGTTTTATCGTTGCGTCAGACGGGCCAGGACTTTCAGCTGGTGCTACGGCTGATGCAGGCCAACGGCGTGCAGACCCAGCTTCAGGCCAACGCCAGCCAGCCGCTGCCACAAGGCAGCCAGATCACCGTCAGTCAGACCGAAAGCAACCGCCTGGCGATCATGCTGCAACAGGCCAGCGCCAGCCAGGTCGCCACCCTCACCCAGCTGGACACCAGCAAGGTGCCGGTCGGCACCTTGCTGCAAGGCAAGGTCCTGACCAACCAGCTGCTGGCCCAGGCACCCGGCCAACCGGCCGTGTACCGGGCGCTGGTCAGCCTGCTCAACAGCAACCAGGCCGGTGCCACGCTGAGCATCGACAGCCCGCGCCCGCTGGCCATTGGCAGCCTGCTCAGCGCCCTGGTGCAGGGTGATCAGTCATTGCGCTTCGTGCCGCTCAGCGGCAGGCAGGACCAACTCAGCATTGCCCAACAGCTGCTGACCCAGCAAAACCGCCAAGCCTCGCTACCCGGCCTGCTCAACGCCCTGCAACAGCTCACCCGCGACCCAGGCGTCGATGGCGACCTGCGCGCCAGCGCCGAACGCCTGCTGGCAAGCCTGCCGGACGCCCGACAACTGGGCGACGCCAAGGCAGTGGCCCAGGCCCTGAACAACAGCGGCAGCTTTCTCGAAGCGAAGCTGCTGAGTGGGTCCACCGCCAGCGTCGCCACCGACCTCAAGGCGCATTTGCTGCGGCTGATGGCCCAGGCCCCTGCCCTCCCGGCAAGCACTGCCAATCTCAACCCCGCCAGCCTGGCCGTGACTATGCCGGCTTTGGCGCGCAGCGCACTGGGCATGCTCGAGCGGGTCAGCCCCAAGCCGCAGCCGGGCGCGTTCCCATTACCGTCGCGCCTGCTCAAGGCCATGGAAGAGGAAGGCGACCTGCAACAGCTGCTGCGCCTGGCTGCCGCTGCCGTTTCACGCTTGCAGAGCCACGCCATGAGCAGCCTGCAACAAACCGGCACGCTGGAAAACGGCAACCTGCAGACCACCTGGCAAACTGAAGTGCCGATCCGCCACGGCCAGGACTTCATCCCGCTGCAAGTCAAACTGCAGCGCGAAGAAACCCCACAACAACAGGCCGACCGCCAACATGAAGCCCAAGACCCTCGACAAGCCCTGTGGCGCATCGAGCTGGCCTTCGACCTGTCCCCGCTCGGCCCCCTGCAAGTGCAGGCACAACTGAGCGAGGGCCGCCTGAGCGGGCAGCTATGGGCGGAGCGTGAGCAGACCGCGCGGTTGATCGACACCCAGCTTGGCGCGCTGCGCGCGCGCCTGCTGGCCCGGGGCCTGGAAGTCGGCGACCTGGAGTGCCACCCGGGCATCCCGCCGCAGGGGCCACGCACACGGATGGAACAACGCTGGGTGGACGAAACCGCATGAACGATACGACACCACGCCAAGCCATAGCGCTGAACTACGACGGCCATCAGGCACCGACCCTCACCGCCAAGGGCGACGAGGACCTGGCCGAGGCCATCCTTGCGCTCGCCCGCGAACACGAAGTGCCGATCTACGAAAACGCCGAGCTGGTGCGGCTGCTGGCGCGGCTGGAGCTGGGCGAGCAAATACCCGAGGCGCTGTACCTGACCATTGCCGAGATCATCGCCTTCGCCTGGCACCTGCGCGGCAAGGTACCCGCCGGCTTCGATGATCCGGGCCCGGCAGAGCGCGATATCACCCCACCATTGCCCCCGCTGCCCGGCACTGGCCAGTAACTATCTACCACCCCCTCCGCCTCCATGCGCCCAACCTTGTCGGCCTCCCACGTACAAGGTGTACCGTCATGATCGACAGCAGAATCAACGCCAAAGGCGTGCAGTTCGTAGTAGACCATCTGGCCAACATCCCTCGCCCGGACCGCGAAGCCCATCGCTTGATCCGGCAGTGGCTTGCCGGGCAAGGTGTGCATATCGACCCCGATCGCGTCGATGTGGTCACCCTGCACTACCGGCCGGATGACCAAGGGTATGTGGCAGCGGTCCAGCAGACCCAGAGCATGACCCAGGCGCTGCTGGGCAACTGGCAAGGGGAGTCCGATAACAACCTCATCGGCGCACTGTTCGCCAACCCTTGGGCAGGCACCTTCCCCCAAGGGCCGTTGAAGCTGGTCGATCGCCTGCCAACGCTGGGCTTTGGCCATCAGGGCGCCGCCTTCGAGGTGTATAACGGCCTGTTCCAGCGATCGTCCCCCGCCCGTTACGATGCCTCGACCCACATTCAGGTTCCGGCTGAAGCCTTCCAGCGGTTCATCGAAGCGCTGGACTTTCACCAGCCGTTCAAAGTCATGCTCGACGCTTACTGGCAGGAGCATCAGGACACTCACCGCCTGGCCAGCAAGCTCAATTTCATCGCCGCCTGCAACGCCCAGGTCAGCCAGGGGCGCCTGAGCAATGCTGCCAGGGAGCTGGCATGGCAAGCCGCCGGCATGATGCCGCAGCGCTTCAAGATACGGGTGAGCACGCTGAGCATCTATGGCTATGCGGCCACCGACCTGCTGTACATCAATGCCCCCCACAGCGATCTGACCCTGCTGTACATGCCAGGTAACAGCTCGCCCTTGCTCGAATTCGCCAGCGAGAACCTGCTCAAGGACTGGGTGGGCGATCAGTGCAAGGACCCCGCCCGACGCGAAGCGCTAAAGCAACACTTCAGGCTCGCCGACCGTCCCCAGGGCCTGGATTTCAGTGGCCTGGACACCGCGCTCGAGGGCCTTGGCGACTATCCGGACCGGCACCGGCTGCCGCCTGAACACGGTTATTTCAACGATGATGGCGTCTGGCCCCCCAGAACCTACGTGAACTACAAACCTGGCAAATACAACCCCAAACTGACCGGGGATATGTTCGCAGCCCTGACCGAGCGCCAGCGCCAGCGCAGCTATGACGATGCCGATTTTGTCATCACCACCGACAGCCAGGTTACCAAAGCCAAATGGCGAGGCTACCTCACCAATACGCTCAACCTGCTAGCGCCACTGTGCCTGGTGGTGCCGGGGCTGGCGCCACTGCTGGCGCTCGGTGGCATTGCCCAGTTGGGCCTGGGCCTGGATCAGGTGATCAACGGCCACAGCCTGAAAGCCAAACAGGAGGGGGTGGGCGACATCGCCTGGGGGCTGTTCAACGCCGTACCGCTGGCAACGGAGGGCACAGCAGGCATCAAGGCCCTGTTCGAGTTCAAAAGCGATGGTTTTGTCATGCCGCGCGAGGTCAACGGGCAGCTCGGCTATCCGCTAAGCCCGACCAGCCCACCGCGGCTTCCAGAGCCAGAAGGCGCGGAGTACTTCCACCACCACGAGCCGATTACACCGCTTGACGAAGGCGACCCGGCTGTTGCCGGCGCGGTGATACGCTTGCCACACTACGATGGCGAACTGGACGACCTGGAATGCAGCATCGAAACCTACAATGCACGCGTGGTCTATGACCTGGAGCACGACGCATTCATCATCAAGGAAACCGTCAACGAGGTCGAGCCGCAAGCCTACATCGCAGTGCCTGGCAGCCGTGACCTTGTGGCGCTCGACAGGCAGCGCCCAGTCACCGACGCCATGCGCACCCGAACCTTGCGCGCGCTGGGTGTCGACCTGCCACTGCCAGTCACCATTCCGACACCGGCCCCGGACAGCGCCCCCATCCCCAAACTTATCTCCAGCCTCTGGGTCGGCGACAAAGTCATTAGCGAGCCATTGCTGGCCAACCTTGCCGCCAACGCCGCGCGCCTGAGCGACAGTGAATACAGCATGCGCCTGTTTCTGTCGAAGGCTTCGCCTACCGCTTACGAACAGAACGCAAGGCTATTGGCAGCCCGGGCCCCAGGGCTGCAGGTATTGCCGCTTGAAGAGCAAGGCTTCTTCCGGGCCTTCTGCCAGAGCCGCTATTACGCGCAGTACGAGGCAGCGCTGGATGGCAACGGTGGCATCGCCACCAATTACGCGTCTGCGACCGATGTGCTGCGCTACCGGATGCTGCACCATGAGGGTGGGCTGTACATGGACGTGGACGACTTCCTGCTGCCGGACGGCAAGGGCGAAACGATCGATCAGGTCGAGCTGCGCACCCCACCCGATGGGCTGCTGCTGCCACCGCCGATGTCCAACGAGAAAATGAGCATGAATTGCCTGTACAACACCAGCCTCATTGGTAGCCACCCAGGCAACCCACTGCTGGATGCGATCTCCGATGAAATGCTCGCACGTTTCCAGACCCATGCAGACTTCTACGAAAGCCGACCGAGCCTGGAACAGGACCCGAGCGGTTTCTACCGCTATGCCAACACGCTCAGCTACCTCACCGGGCCGGCACTGCTCACTGAAGTGGTCGATCGCCATCTACCCGGGTTGCGGACCCTGCGCCAGATCATCAACCTGCACACCATGCCACGCGTCAACACCTATCCATTCATCAACCCTTCGCAAGCCAATACAGCCCTGAAGCAACTGCTGCCCCTGAACCGGTTCGCCGGCGTGGGCGGCAATCACTCCTGGGTTCGCAATTGAAATGAACAGCGGGTACTGAACGAGCCTGGCGACACCTTTCAGATCGAGCGGAGCATGGGGCGCCGCTCGATTTCCCATGCGACGAACCTGCTGCCGAGGGTACCCCGTCAAGGAGCCCGGTACACCTTGCTCATCAACTCCGCCTCGGCCTGGGTCAGGCCGCAGCTCTGGGTCAACTCATCGATACTCGCCCCCATCCCCACCAGCTTGGCCGCCTGGCTGAAAGTTACGTTGCTGGGGTCGCGCTGCTCGAGGCGTTCCAGCCGGTCCGGCAGGGTGGCCACCGCCGCACGCAGCTCATGGATGGCCTCACCCATGCGCACCGTGCCGTTCTGGTAGTCATCCAGACGCTTGGCCAAGTCCTTGATGCGCTGGTCACGCAGCGCATCCCCCTCGGCCTGCTGCGCAGCCAGCTCGCGCTGGCGCTTGCTGTAGTTGAGGAAAAACCACAGGCTCAGCGCCCAGGCCAGCGCCAGGAAGATGACAGCAACCTCTAGGATCAACTCAGATGTTCTCCAGCTCGGACCACTCTTCCTCGGTCATCATCTTGTCCAGTTCGACCAGGATCAGCAGTTCGCCATTCTTGTTGCACACGCCTTGAATGAACTTGGCCGACTCTTCGTTACCCACGTTCGGCGCGGTTTCGATTTCGGACTGGCGCAGGTAAACCACTTCGGCCACGCTGTCGACCAGGATGCCGACCACTTGCTTGTCGGCTTCGATGATGACGATACGGGTGTTGTCGGTCACTTCGGTCGGCATCAGGCCAAAACGCTGACGCGTGTCGATCACCGTCACCACGTTGCCGCGCAAGTTGATGATGCCCAGCACGTAGCTCGGCGCACCCGGTACCGGGGCAATCTCGGTGTAGCGCAGGACTTCCTGCACCTGCATGACATTGATGCCGTAGGACTCGTTGTCCAGACGGAAGGTAACCCACTGCAGGATCGGATCTTCGGAACCTTGTGCAGACGACTTTTTCATTCCCCTACCCTCAAAATCCGCCGTTGGCGGTATGTTCTGTGTCATTTCTGTTTGGCGTGCATCTGCTTGACCGCACCGCTGGCGATCAGCTCGGCCAGTGCGGCGACGTCGAGCAGTGCGCACATGTGTTCGATTACGGTGCCGGCCAGCCACGGGCGCTGGCCACGCTGGCTGCGCCACTTGATCTCCGACGGGTCCAGGCGCAGCGAGCGGCTGACCTGATGCACCGCCAGCCCCCATTCATAGCCCTGAACCGAAATCACGTATTGCAGGCCCTGGCGAAAATCATCGCGGTAGCGGTCGGGCATTACCCAACGCGCAGTGTCCAGCACCTTCAGGTTGCCGGCCTGGCAGGTCAGGATGCCGAGGAACCAGTCGGGCTGGCCGAACAGTGGCGTCAGCTCCTGGCCAGCCAGGGTGTAGATCGAGCCCAGGCACACCAACGGCACCGCCAGGGTCAGGCCGGCAACGTCGAACAGCAGGCATTCGAACGGCTCGGCCGCCCACACCGGACGACCGTCGACAGTGGCCGGGGGCACGGGCAGGTTGGGTGCCGGCAGATGCACATCGACCAGCGGCACAGCCGGTTCCACGGTTTGTTCTTCGACCAGTACCGGGATGCTGGCTTCGGCCACGACCTCCTGCTCGACCACCGTCACCACCGGGGCTTCCACCGGCATCACGCTGGGCAGTACCGCCAGCCGGGGTTCGGCGAACGGCCGCGGGGCAAAGCTGGCGGCGGCGGCTTCGGCGGGCTCAGGCCGGGCTGGCTGTCGGGCATCGCGTGCCTGCTCCTCGCGCACCGCCTCGGCGAACTCATCCGCCACTGCCGGCTGCTCGCTCAGGTCTTCGGCCTCGGTGGCCTCCTGCAGCAGGCCGTCCAGGTACGATTGCAGGGCCATCTGGGGCCGGGTGCTGGTTTGCCGGGTTTGAGTCATCAGGCTACCTGCACTGCGTTCTTGTAGGTGAGCAGGTGCTTGAGCAGCGCCCTGTAGGCGATCAACCCACGGCTCTTGCTGTCGAACTGCGAAGGCGTGACGCCCTTGCGACTGGCATCGCGCAGGCGCGTATCCACCGGAATGTAGCCCTGCCATACATGCTGCCCGTAGGTGTCACGCAGCAGCTTGAGGGTGCCCAGCGACGCCTGGGTACGACGGTCGAACAGGGTCGGTACGATCTGGTACGGCAGCGCCTGCTTGCGCGAACGGTTGACCATGGCCAAGGTGCCGACCATGCGTTCCAGGCCCTTCACCGCAAGGAATTCGGTTTGCACCGGGATCACCAGCTGCTGGCTGGCGGCCAGGGCATTGACCATCAGCACACCCAGCAAGGGTGGGCTGTCGATCAGGGCATAGTCGAAATCCTGCCACAGCTGCGCCAGACTCTTGGCGATTACCAGGCCCAGGCCATTCTGCCCTGGCGACTGGCGCTCCAGCACCGCCAGGGCGGTACTCGACGGCAACAGCGAAATGCGCTCATCGCTGGTGGGCAGCAGCAGTTGCCCGGGCAAGCCTTCGGGCACCGTGCCCTTGTGCAGGAACAGGTCGTAGCAGCTGTGCTCCAGGGCATCCGGGTTGTGCCCGAAGTAGCTGGTCATCGAGCCGTGCGGGTCGAGGTCGACGACGACCACGCGCTTGCCGGCCTCGGCCAGCAGGCCGGCCAGGGCAATGGTAGTGGTGGTCTTGCCGACACCACCTTTTTGATTGGCTACTGCCCAGACTCTCATCAAGCAAACTCTATCTATTGATTTGGCAGGGACACTGCCTTGCTCAAAATTCGAAAGCTCGCGCAATCAATGTAGGAGCGGGTTTACCCGCGAACACCGGTGCAACCGGTGCCATACACCGCGTCGCCCGGCTCGCGGGTAAACCCGCGCCTGCAGGGGACAGCGGCGACGGGGAATTGACGTATCACGGCCTCGCTACCGTTGCTTGTATTGCCGGTGCACTTTGTGTGCCAGCCCGGCGCAATGCGGCATCCGGTGTGGCATTGGCGCTGCCCGAGCCGGTCAGGCTGCGGCGCACTTCCAGGTTACGGGAAATCACCAGCACCACCCGGCGGTTGCGTGCGCGCCCTTCGGCGGTATCGTTGCTGGCCACCGGCTGGTACTCGCCATAGCCCACCGAAGCCATGCGTGCCGGGTTGACGCCCTCCATGGCCAGCAGCCGCACGATGCTGGCCGCGCGCGCCGAGGACAACTCCCAGTTGGTAGGGTACTGCGCGGTGCGGATTGGCAGGTTGTCAGTGAAGCCTTCGACGTGCACCGGGTTGGCGAACGGCTTGAGGATGCTGGCCACCTTCTCGATGATCGCAAACGCCTTGTCACTGGGCATCGCGTCACCACTGCCAAACAGCAGCGAAGAGTTGAGCTCGATCTCGATCCACAGCTCGTTGCCGCGCACGGTCATCTGGTCGCTGTTGATCAGGTCGCCGAAGGCATCGCGCACGTCATCGCTGATGGTTTTCAACGGGTCGACATTGGTCGCCGCCAGGCCCGCTTCGGTCTGCTCGCTGTCTTTGACCAGCGGTTCGGCCGGGCGCACGCTGAGCGGCTGCTCATCGCCAATCGGGATCGGCTTCATGCTGCGCTCGGGATCGTTGAATACCCCGAGCAAGGCCTGGGAAATAACCTTGTACTTGCCCTCGTTGATCGAGGAAATGGAATACATCACCACGAAGAAGGCGAACAGCAACGTGATGAAGTCGGCGTACGACACCAGCCAGCGCTCGTGGTTTTCGTGTTCCTCGGTATGACGACGGCGACGCATGGGTTACTCCATGAAGCCTTGCAGCTTCAGCTCGATCGAGCGCGGGTTTTCACCTTCGGCAATCGACAGCAGGCCTTCGAGCAGCATTTCGCGGTAGCGCGACTGGCGCATGACGATGGACTTGAGCTTGCTGGCGACCGGCAATAGCACAAGGTTGGCACTGGCCACACCGTAAATGGTCGCAACAAAAGCCACGGCAATGCCATTGCCCAGTTGCGACGGGTCGGCCAGATTGCCCATCACATGGATAAGGCCCATGACCGCACCGATGATGCCGATGGTCGGCGCATAGCCGCCCATGCTTTCGAATACCTTGGCTGCCTGGATGTCACGGCCCTCCTGGGTAAGGAGGTCGACCTCAAGGATGCTGCGGATGGCTTCCGGCTCGGCGCCATCCACCAGCAGTTGCAGGCCCTTGCGCGCATAGGGGTCGGGCTCGCTGTCCGCTACCCCTTCCAGGCCCAGCAGGCCTTCTTTGCGAGCGGTCAGGCTCCAGTTCACCACGCGGTCGATGCCGCCCGCCAGGTCGACCCGCGGAGGAAACAGGATCCAGCGCAAAATCTGCAAGGCGCGCTTGAACGACGTTAGCGGCGACTGCAACAACGCCGCCGCCAGGGTGCCACCCAGCACGATCAGAGCCGCCGGGCCATTGACCAGAGCACCGACATGACCGCCTTCAAGGAAGTTGCCACCGACAATGGCAACGAAAGCCAGGATCAGACCGATCAGGCTGAGGACGTCCATCAGACGCACGCCTCCACCAGGTGCTTGCCGATTTCGTCGAGGCTGTACACGGCATCCGCCAGGTTCGCCTTGACGATGGCCATGGGCATGCCATAAATCACGCAGCTGGCTTCATCCTGGGCCCACACCGTGCTGCCCCCCTGCTTGAGCAGGCGCGCGCCCTCTCGGCCATCGGCGCCCATGCCGGTGAGCACCACCGACAACACCTTGTCACCGTACGACTTGGCCGCCGAACCGAAGGTGATGTCCACGCACGGCTTGTAGTTCAGGCGCTCGTCGCCGGGCAGGATCTTCACCGTGCCACGGCCATCGATCATCATCTGCTTGCCACCGGGGGCCAGCAGGGCCAGGCCCGGGCGCAGCATGTCGCCGTCTTCGGCTTCCTTGACGCTGATGCGGCACAGCTTGTCCAGGCGTTCGGCAAACGCTTTGGTGAAGGCCGCCGGCATGTGCTGGATCAACACGATCGGCGCCGGGAAATTGGCCGGCAGCTGGGTCAGTACCCGCTGCAGCGCCACCGGCCCCCCCGTGGAGGTACCGATGGCCACCAGTTTGTAGGGTTTGCGCTTGGGTGCCGGCGACTGCGAGGCCGCCGGCGTCGGGGCCGCCGCACGGGCAGGCGCTGCCGGGCGCGTCTGCGCCTGGCTGGTAAAGGTGCTGGCCGGCGCTGGCGCGGCGACCGGCGCCGTTCTGGCATAGCTGCCGATCCGGCGGTTGCTGCGCGAAATGGTGTGCACCTTCTCGCACAGCAACTGCTTGACCTTGTCAGGGTTGCGCGAGATGTCCTCGAAGTTTTTCGGCAGGTAGTCCACTGCGCCGGCATCCAGCGCGTCGAGGGTGACGCGGGCGCCTTCATGGGTCAGCGACGAGAACATCAACACGGGCGTCGGGCAGCGCTGCATGATGTGCCGCACGGCGGTAATGCCATCCATCATGGGCATTTCGTAGTCCATGGTGATCACATCGGGCTTGAGCGCCAGCGCCTGGTCGATTGCTTCCTTGCCGTTGGTCGCGGTACCCACTACCTGGATCGTTGGATCCGCCGAGAGGATTTCCGAGACACGGCGGCGGAAGAAACCAGAATCATCCACCACCAGGACCTTGACTGCCATAAACACTCCATTAGGCGGCGCAACCCGCCAGGGCGCGCCACCGAAATCAAATACGCCGCGCGGCGTAACGCTTGAGCATGCTCGGGACGTCGAGAATCAACGCGATGCGACCGTCGCCGGTAATGGTGGCCCCGGACATGCCCGGGGTGCCTTGCAGCATCTTGCCCAGCGGCTTGATGACCACTTCTTCCTGGCCCACCAGTTGGTCGACGACAAAACCGATGCGCTGGGTGCCGACCGACAGAATCACCACGTGGCCCTCGTGCTGCTCTTCGTGCACCTGGCCCTGGACCAGCCAGCGCTTGAGGTAGAACAGCGGCAGCGCCTTGTCGCGCACGATCACCACTTCCTGGCCGTCGACCACGTTGGTACGCGACAGGTCGAGGTGGAAGATCTCGTTGACGTTGACCAGCGGGAAGGCAAACGCCTGGTTGCCCAGCATCACCATCAGGGTGGGCATGATCGCCAGGGTCAGCGGCACCTTGATGACGATCTTGGAGCCTTGGCCCTTGGCCGAGAAAATGTTGATCGAGCCGTTGAGCTGGGAGATCTTGGTTTTCACCACGTCCATGCCCACGCCACGCCCGGACACATCGGAAATCTCGGTCTTGGTCGAGAAGCCAGGGGCGAAGATCAGGTTGTAGCAGTCCGACTCGCTCAGGCGCTCGGCGGCGTCCTTGTCCATCAGGCCCTTTTCCACGGCCTTGGCACGCAGGATGTTCGGGTCCATGCCCTTGCCGTCGTCCGAGATCGACAGCAGGATGTGGTCGCCTTCCTGTTCGGCCGACAGCACTACGCGGCCGGTACGCGCCTTGCCAGACGCTTCACGCTCGTCGGGCATCTCGATACCGTGGTCGACCGCATTGCGCACCAAGTGCACCAGCGGGTCGGCCAAGGCTTCTACGAGGTTCTTGTCAAGGTCGGTCTCTTCGCCGACCAGTTCCAGATTGATCTCTTTCTTCAGCTGGCGCGCCAGGTCGCGAACCAGGCGCGGGAAGCGGCCGAAGACCTTCTTGATCGGCTGCATACGGGTTTTCATCACCGCGGTCTGCAGGTCGGCGGTGACCACGTCAAGGTTGGACACGGCCTTGGACATGGCCTCGTCGCCGCTGTTCAGGCCCAGGCGCACCAGGCGGTTACGCACCAGCACCAGTTCGCCGACCATGTTCATGATCTCGTCCAGGCGCGCGGTGTCGACGCGCACGGTGGTTTCCGCTTCGCTGGCGGCGTGCTTCTCGGCGGCCGGGGCCGGCGCGCGAGGCGCCGCGGCAGGTTTGCTGGCCGGCGAAGGCGCTGGCGCGGCAGCGGGCTTGGCCACCGGCTGGCTTTCGGCCTTGGCGGCAGCCGGCGCTTGCGCCTGGACAGCAGCCGGGGCTTCTACAGCGGCAACATCGCCACCGAACTTGCCCTTGCCGTGCAACTGGTCCAGCAGGGCTTCGAACTCGTGCTCGCTGATTTCATCGCTGGCGGCACTGTTGTCGGGTGCGGCAGGCGCTGGTGCCTGGACGGCTGGCAAGGCGCCAGCCTGGAAGGTGCCCTTGCCATGCAGCTGGTCGAGCAGCGATTCGAATTCGGCGTCGGTGATCTCATCACTGACCGCTTCGCTGCTGACGGCCACCGGCGGCGCGGCAACCTCGGCATTGAACTGGCCCTTGCCGTGCAACTGGTCGAGCAGCGATTCGAACTCGGCGTCGGTGATTTCATCACCCGCACCGCTGACAGTCTCGCCCTGCATCTGCTCGTCGGCCGCCGCTTGCGCCTTGACCGCATCGAGCGAATCGAGCAACTGCTCGAATTCACTGTCAGTGATGTCCTGGTGTTGCTCCTCGGCCTCAGCCGGCGCGGCAACCGCCACGTCGGCAACCGGTGCCGGTGCTGCAACAATTTCGGCTGCGCCAGGTTCGGCCAGGCGCGACAACGCTGCCAGCAGTGCGGGGGTGGCCGGTGTCACTTCGGCACGCTCGCGCACCTGGCCAAACATGCTGTTGACCGTATCCAGTGCCTCGAGCACCACATCCATCAGTTCCGCATCGACCCGGCGCTCACCTTTGCGCAGGACGTCGAACACGTTCTCGGCGATATGGCAGCACTCCACCAGCTCGTTCAGCTGGAGGAAGCCGGCGCCCCCTTTTACAGTGTGGAAACCGCGAAAGATCGCATTGAGCAGGTCGGCATCGTCAGGTCGGCTTTCCAGCTCGACCAGTTGCTCGGACAATTGCTCAAGTATTTCGCCGGCCTCTACCAGGAAATCCTGGAGGATTTCTTCATCGGCGCCGAAGCTCATCAAACGTGCTCCTTAAAAACCAAGGCTGGACAGCAGATCATCGACATCGTCCTGACCGGACACGACGTCTTCACGCTTATCGGCATGAATCTGCGGACCTTCACCCCGAGTCGGATGTTTTTCTCGATCTTTTTCTGCACGCAATTGATCGTGGTCATGTTTTATACCGGCAAAGCGGTCGACCTGGCTGGCCATCAGCACCAGCTTGAGCAGGTTGCTTTCCACCTCGGTCACCAGTGTGGTGACGCGCTTGATCACCTGGCCGGTCAGGTCCTGATAGTCCTGGGCCAGCAAAATGTCGTTGAGGTGCCCGGAAACCTTGCGGTTACCCTCGGCGCTGTGCGTCAGGAAACTGTCGACTCGCTTGACCAGATCACGAAATTCCGGCGCAGCCACTTCGCGGCGCATGAAGCGCTGCCAGTCGGTGCTCAGGGCCTTGGCCTCGTTGGCCAGCTCATTGAGCACCGGTGTGCTTTCCTCGACCAGGTCCATGGTGCGGTTGGCCGCGCCCTCGGTGAGCTTGACCACATACGACAGGCGCTCGGTGGCGTCGGTAATCTGCGACACCTCTTCTGCCTGCGGCATGGTGGGGTCGATCTGGAAACTGACGATGGCACTGTGCAGCTCGCGAGTCAGCTTGCCGACTTCCTGGTACAGGCCGCGGTCGCGGGTCTGGTTCAGTTCGTGAATCAACTGCACCGCCTCGCCGAAACGGCCCCGCTCCAGGCTTTCGACCAACTCCTGGGCATGCTTCTTCAGGGTCGACTCGAACTCGCCCAAAGACGTTTGTGATGAATCCATGACGCGCCCCCCTGACGTGACTCAGCCGTTGACGCGTTCGAAGATCTTCTCGATCTTCTCTTTGAGCACCTGAGCGGTGAACGGCTTGACCACGTAACCATTGACCCCGGCCTGTGCCGCTTCAATGATCTGGTCGCGCTTGGCTTCAGCGGTCACCATCAAGACCGGCATGCTTTTCAGCTTGTCGCTGGCACGCACTTTACGCAGCAGGTCGATGCCGGACATGCCCGGCATGTTCCAGTCGGTCACCAGGAAGTCGTAGTGACCGTTTTCCAGCATCGGCAACGCCGTGGTGCCGTCATCGGCTTCGTCGGTGTTGGTGAAACCCAGGTCACGCAACAGGTTCTTGATGATCCGCCGCATCGTCGAAAAGTCGTCAACGATGAGGATTTTCATGTTCTTGTCCAATTAGACCTCCAAGCAGTCTCAAACGCGCTCGGCCTACCGAGCACGCACTCATTCAATTCGGTACAACGTGGAAAACGACTGCAACGACAGTGGGCTCAACGCGCCCGCCATTCCCCCAGGCGGCTGCGCAGGCGCGCGGCACACTGGCTGTGCAACTGGCTGACCCGCGACTCGCTGACACCCAGCACCTCACCGATTTCCTTGAGGTTCAGCTCTTCGTCGTAGTACAGCGCCAGCACCAGGCGCTCACGCTCCGGCAGGTTGGCGATAGCCTCGGTCAGGGCAGCCTGGAAGCGCTCCTCCTCCAGGCCGCGCGCAGGTTCGACCTGGCCACTGGCGCCATCCTCATGCAGCCCTTCGTGCTCGCCGTCCTGCAACAGGTCGTCGAAGCTGAACAGGCGGCTGCCCAGGGTATCGTTCAAGATCCCGTAGTAATCATCGAGACTCAATTGGAGTTCGGCAGCAACTTCATGATCTTTAGCGTCACGGCCTGTTCTGGCCTCAACTGCACGCATGGCATCACTGACCATACGGGTGTTGCGGTGTACCGAACGCGGTGCCCAATCGCCTTTGCGCACTTCGTCCAGCATGGCCCCGCGGATGCGGATGCCGGCGTAAGTCTCAAAGCTGGCGCCCTTGCTGGCGTCGTATTTGTTGGCCACTTCCAGCAGGCCGATCATGCCGGCCTGGATCAGGTCCTCGACTTGCACGTTGGCCGGCAACCGCGCCAACAGGTGGTACGCGATGCGCTTGACCAGCGGGGCGTAGCGTTCGATCAGCTCGTACTGGGCGTCCTTCGCCGCCCGGCTGTACATCTTGAAGCCGCTGGCGTTCATAGTACGGGTCCCGCGCTGGTGGGTTGCACCAAGCGCTCGACAAAGAACTCCAGATGGCCGCGCGGATTGGCCGGCAGCGGCCAGCTGTCGACCTTCTGGGCAATCGCCTTGAAGGCCAGCGCGCACTTGGAGCGAGGGAAGGCTTCGTAGACGGCACGCTGCTTCTGCACCGCCTTGCGCACGCACTCGTCGTACGGCACGGCACCCACGTACTGCAGGGCAACGTCAAGGAAGCGGTCGGTGACCTTGGTCAGCTTGGCAAACAGGTTGCGCCCTTCCTGAGGGCTCTGCGCCATGTTGGCCAACACACGGAAACGGTTCATGCCATAGTCGCGATTGAGCAGCTTGATCAACGCGTAGGCGTCGGTAATCGAGGTAGGTTCATCACACACCACCAGCAGCACTTCCTGGGCGGCGCGAACGAAGCTGACCACCGAGTCACCGATACCCGCAGCGGTATCGATCACCAACACATCGAGGTTGTCGCCGATCTCGCTGAACGCCTGGATCAGCCCGGCATGCTGGGCCGGGGCCAGATGCACCATGCTCTGGGTGCCCGAGGCTGCCGGTACGATGCGCACACCGCCGGGACCCTGCAGCATCACGTCACGCAGCTCGCAACGCCCTTCAATCACATCGGCGAGGGTACGTTTGGGGGTAAGGCCCAGCAACACGTCGACATTGGCCAGGCCCAGGTCGGCGTCCAGCAGCATGACCCTGCGGCCAAGCTCGGCCAGCGCCAGGGACAAGTTCACTGAAACGTTAGTCTTGCCGACGCCACCTTTGCCACCGGTCACGGCGATCACCTGTACGGGATGCATGCTACCCATGTCTGTTCTTTACCTTGTCTCGCTGGGACTCAGGCCACACGTAGGGCAATTCTGCGTGCCCCTTGGCATAGCGACTTTGCACACGCTTCATGGTCAACCCGCTCGCCGTGGGTTGTGATAGAGATCAGCGAACATGTCGGCCATGGCCTCTTCGCTGGGCTCGTCCTGCTGCTGCACATTCACCGCCCGCGTGACCAGCTGGTGGCCCCGCGGCAGGTGCAGGTCGTCAGGAATGCGTGGGCCATCGGTAAGATAGGCCACTGGCAGTTCATGACTGATGGCAAGGCTCAACACATCGCCAAGGCTTGCCGTTTCATCGAGTTTGGTCAGGATGCAGCCGGCCAGGCCACAGCGCTTGTAGCTGTGGTAGGCGGCGGTCAGCACCTGCTTCTGGCTGGTGGTGGCCAGCACCAGGTAGTTCTTCGCGGCAATGCCACGCCCGGCCAAGGTTTCCAGCTGCATGCGCAGCGCAGGGTCGCTGGCTTGCAGGCCGGCAGTATCGATCAGCACCACGCGTTTGCGCAGCAGTGGTTCCAGCGCTGCTGCCAGCGACTGGCCCGGGTCGACGTAAGTCACCGGCACGTTGAGGATGCGGCCCAGGGTCTTGAGCTGCTCCTGAGCGCCGATACGGAAGCTGTCCATGCTCACCAGCGCCAGGTTCTGCGCGCCGTACTTGAGCACGTAGCGCGCGGCCAGCTTGGCCAGGGTGGTGGTCTTGCCCATGCCCGCCGGGCCGACCATGGCGATCACCCCACCCTCTTCGATCGGCTCGATTTCAGGCACTTCGATCATCCGTGCCAAGTGAGCCAGCAGCATGCGCCAGGCCTGGCGCGGCTCTTCGATCTCGGCGGTCAGGTCCAGCAGCTCGCGGGCGATCGGCCCGGACAGGCCGATGCGCTGCAGGCGGCGCCAAAGGTTGGCCTGCTGCGGCTTGCTGCCCTGCAGCTGATTCCAGGCCAGCGAACCGAGTTGCACTTCCAGCAGCTCGCGCAGGCCCGACAGCTCGGAGCGCATGGCATCGAACAGGCGTGGGTCAACCGGCGCAGCAGCCGGTACGGCGGCGGCTTCCGGGACCTCGACGTGCGGCTCGATCAACGGTTCGGCAGCGGTCAAAGATTGCCCGGCGAACAATTGGCGGTTGTTGTCACTGCTGTCCTGACGCTGGTCCAGCTCGGCCTGGGCAGTGGCAATGCGCGTGTGGGTCTTGCGCAGCTCTTCTTCCAGCTCGGCGTTGGGCACACGCGGGGCCAGGGCGGACAGCTTGTAGTCCAGCGCGGCCGTCAGCTCGACACCACCGGCAATGCGGCGGTTGCCAATGATTGCGGCATCGGCGCCCAGCTCGTCACGGACCAGTTTCATGGCCTGACGCATATCGGCGGCGAAAAATCGCTTAACTTGCATTATCCCCTACCTCAGCCGTTAGGGCCCACGGTGGCAACGATGGTGACTTGCTTGTTGTCAGGTATTTCCTGATACGCCAGAACATGCAAATTCGGTACAGCCAGGCGACCGAAACGCGACAACATGGCGCGGATCGGGCCGGCGACCAGCAGAATGGCCGGCTGACCCTGCATTTCCTGGCGCTGGGCCGCCTCGATCAGCGAACGTTGCAGCTTCTCGGCCATGCTAGGTTCCAGAAGAACACCGTCTTCCTGACCCTGCCCGGCCCTTTGCAGACTATTCAGCAAAATCTGTTCCAACCTTGGCTCCAGGGTAATCACTGGTAGCTCCGACTCAACGCCGACAATGCTTTGCACGATGGCGCGACACAATCCGACGCGCACCGCCGCCACCAGTGCGGCGGTATCTTGACTCTTGCCCGCGTTGTTCGCGATGGCCTCGGCAATACTGCGAATATCGCGCACTGGCACCTGTTCCGACAACAGGGCTTGCAGCACCTTGAGCAGCCCCGACAAGGAAATGACACCCGGCACCAGCTCTTCTGCAAGTTTAGGCGATGCCTTGGCCAGCACCTGCAGCAACTGCTGAACCTCTTCGTGGCCGATCAGCTCGTGGCAGTGTTTCTGCAGGATCTGGTTGAGGTGGGTGGCCACCACAGTGCTGGCATCGACCACGGTGTAACCCAGCGACTGCGCCTGTGAGCGCTGGCCGACGTCGATCCACACCGCTTCCAGGCCAAACGCCGGGTCGCGCGCGGCAATACCGTTGAGGGTGCCAAACACCTGCCCAGGGTTGATCGCCAGTTCGCGGTCCGGGTAGATCTCCGCCTCGGCCAGAATCACCCCCATCAGGGTCAGGCGGTACGCGCTGGGTTGCAGGTCGAGGTTGTCACGAATGTGCACGGTGGGCATCAGGAAACCCAGGTCCTGCGACAGCTTCTTGCGCACGCCCTTGATCCGCGCCAGCAGCTGGCCGCCCTGGTTGCGATCGACCAGCGGGATCAGCCGATAGCCGACTTCCAGGCCGATCATGTCGATGGGGGTGACGTCGTCCCAACCCAGCTCCTTGGTTTCCAGCGCGCGCTGTGGCGAGGGCAACAGGTCCTGCTGACGCTGCGCCTCTTGCTGGGCTTTGACCTTGGCCTGTTGCTGCTTCTTCCACACCAGGTAGGCGCCGCCGGCCGCCATCAGGCCGAGGCTGAGGAAGGCAATGTGCGGCATGCCCGGCACCAGGCCCATGACAATCATCAGCCCCGCCGACACCGCCAGCGCCTTGGGCGAATCGAACATCTGCCGGTTAATCAGCTTGCCCATGTCTTCAGAGCCTGAAGCACGGGTGACCATGATCGCGGCGGCGGTGGACAGCAGCAGAGATGGCAATTGCGCCACCAAACCGTCACCGATGGTCAGCAGGGCATAGACCTTGCCGGCCTCGCTGAACGACATATTGTGCTGCAGCATGCCGATGAGCATGCCACCGATCAGGTTGATGAACAGGATCAGCAAGCCGGCGATGGCGTCGCCGCGCACGAACTTGCTGGCACCGTCCATCGAACCGTAGAACTCGGCCTCCTGCGCCACCTCGGCACGGCGGTGCTTGGCCTGGGCCTGGTCGATCAGGCCGGCATTGAGGTCGGCGTCGATGGCCATCTGCTTGCCAGGCATGGCGTCGAGGGTGAAACGCGCACTCACTTCCGAGATACGCCCGGCACCCTTGGTCACCACCACGAAGTTGATGATCATGAGGATGGCGAACACCACGGCACCGACCACATAGTTACCGCCGATCACCACCTCACCGAAGGCCTGGATCACTTTACCGGCAGCGCCATGGCCCTCCTGGCCATGCAGCATGACCACACGGGTGGACGCCACGTTCAGGGCCAGGCGCAACAACGTGGCCACCAGCAGGATGGTGGGGAACGCAGCAAAGTCGAGCGGGCGCAAGGCGTATACACAGACCAGCAGCACCACGATCGACAGGGCGATGTTGAAGGTGAAGAACACGTCGAGCAGGAACGGCGGTATCGGCAACATCATCATTGCCAACATCACCAGCAGCAACAGCGGCACCCCCAGGTTGCCCCGGCCGAGCCCGGCCAGGTTGTTGCGGGCGTTGCTGATTAACTGAGTGCGATCCACCGCGAGTCCTCTTGATGCAAAACTTTGACGCCCAGGGGGCGCCTGCGGCTGGCATTGCAAGAAGCTTTCCAACTTTGGCAGACACCCACACGAAAAGATGAACCGGGCGAGCACCACCGCGTTGACGGGTGGCTCATGAGCAAGCAATCACCAAGAAAAACGAGACCTCCCGCCCAATCGCCTCTACGGCAATGGCCAAAGGCTTAAGCTCTTGGAAAGCCACAGAGAGGGTGGCGCCACGACAAAAAAAATCTGAGCGACTTGATCATGCAAAAGCTCACGGTTTCTATGCGGATGTAGAGAGCCAATGACTACTCAAAGGCATGAACATCATGCCAACTGCTCGATGGTAGCTCTAGTGAGTCTGTGATACCTTCGCCAGCGCTTTTGACTACATCGCTAGACCCGGAGAACATGGTGGCGAACTCTCTCGATAGCTTTATCGTTCCTGACAAACATCGCCATAAAACCGCGATGGATTATGTGGTCGAGTCGCTACGCGAAGGCATACTTTCTGGCGCAATAGCCGAAGGTACGGCTTTGCGCCAAGAAGAGCTAGCCTCGAAATTCGGTTTGAGTCGTATGCCGGTAAGGGACGCCATAAGGCAGTTGGAGGCCGAAGGGCTTGTTACCTACGAAGTCCATAAGGGGGCCTCTGTAGCGATCATGACGATTGAAGACATTGTCGAGATCTATGATATGCGGATCATGGCAGAATGCACCGCCTTGGACTTTGGCTTTGACAACATCGTAGAAAATGATCTGGCGCAGATGTACGAACTCTTATCTACCATGGAGCATGCCACCGACCCGCACCACCTTAGCGAACTCAATGAAAAGTTTCATCACTTTCTTTATTCAAAAGCAAAGCGCCCCAGATTACTTGCATTGATTAAGTCCCTTCATGACTCGGTGGATCGCCATCTTCGTTTTTTGTTGACAAATCTCGACTATCACAAGAAATCGCAACAGGATCATAAAAGCATTTTGAGCGCTTGCGCCAAGGGTGATCGCGAAGCCGCCAAGCAATTTTTAGCCGAGCACCTTGCCGAGGGACGAGATGCAATCGTTACGTTTCTTGAGAAGCGGCGTCGGCAGGACGTGTCATAAACGTTCTTTAGATGCTGATGAGAGCCCATATTCGACTAGCGCTCCTACCAACTTCGGCGGAGGGTAACCGGAGCACTCAAACATCTTCGGGTACATACTGGCACTCGTAAATCCGGGTAAGGTATTGATCTCATTGAGAATAATTTCACCCTCTTCTGTCAAGAAAAAATCCACCCTGGCGTACCCCTTCAGTTCAAGGCATCTAAACGCCTGGACAGATAAAGCCTGGATGCGCGCGACAATGTCAGGTGGCAACAAGCTTGGCACACGAAGACCTGTCACACTGTTGGAATCGTATTTCGCCTGATAATCGTAATAGGCGTGCCCTTCCTTTTTGATTATTTCACCCACCACCGAGGCCATCAAACCCTCCTCAAGTTCGAGCACACCACACTCTATCTCTCTTCCACAGACAGCAGCCTCCACCAGCACCTTTGTGTCCTCTCGTGCTGCAATAGCAAATGCCGCAGCATATTCCAAGGCGTTGGAGACCCTAGACACACCAATCGATGAGCCCGAAGTAGCGGGCTTTACGAAGAGCGTGCTGCTACCCAGGCACTCAACCAGTTCCTCCCAAGGACGCATGGAGTTCATGGCCAGCCAAGGCACCACAACAAGCCCGGCAGACTGGACCATTCTCTTTGTGACATCTTTATCCATGGCCATTGCCGAACCTAGCACCCCGGAGCCCACACACGGCAAACCGCACATCGCTGCCAATCCTTGAATTGTTCCATCCTCCCCCCACCGACCATGCAGTGCCGGGAAAAGCAAATCGATCCCAATCTCCACCGTGCCGCTCTCTTGAGTTGTGTATGAGAGCGAGCGATGGCCTGGACGAATTGAAATCAACGGAGCCGACCGATCAACCGCACCAGGGAACTGGCACGGCTCTCCTTGATACCTCCAGTTGCCCACACGATCTATCCCTACACAGTGCACCCTGTGACCGAGAGCCATCAGCGCCGCGTGGATTGTAGCGGCGGAGCGTAGCGCCACTGAATGCTCTGAGCTCCGCCCCCCAAAAACCAGTGCGATCACATTTTGTTTCATTTCGACAGGCCTCAGTCAGGAGATTTTGGCTACTGTATCCAATATCCAATAAAAATAACAACGGCATTTGCCGATATTCAGGAATGGAAGAGCATGCCTTTGCAAATCACTAAGGGGGCGACCCTGGGCGAGCGGTCGTCCGCCCCCAAAATCGTCACGCCTCATCTACAGATTCGAGCGATCGCGGTCTCTGCGCCGGAATGCATCAGCGGCCACAAATCAGGCAGGGCTTTGAACAGCACTGACCCTGTCAGCCTCTTTAACGCATGCCGCTATGCGGCAAGCCTCGCTAAACAAAGGAAAGGTGCTTGGGGAAACAGCAACTGGGGGCGACTCGACAAAAAGTTGAGAGAGCATTTTTTGCTCATGTACTCACTGGATGACATGCATCGCTATGAAAATTTAATACAAGCATCTCGACCCAACATTCTATTCATTGGCGCCATGACGCTCTGCATGCCTGGCGCAGTGGAATGTGCAAAAGTCGCTAGAAAAATGTTCGGCGATAGATTACTCATCGTACTGGGTGGGCGGCACGTTAATGAAACGATATACCTTGCTGACGAAAGAAAGAGGCTACCCTCCCTCGTCAAACACCATAGAGCCTCGCCGGGGCGCCTTATCAGAGAGTGTGAAATCCCTCCACTATTTGACGTCATAATTTCCGGAGAGGCGGAAAAATTGATTGCAGAGATTGGCGAGCTTTTTAGTCGCTGCAATCAAAGCCCAGCGACGTTCATTGCAGAAAACCTGGATATGAAAACTGAAGGGCGATGGATCGCTGACTTCCCACGCATCGATAACACACTTGTAAGTGATGGCGTACCTCTGAAGCGCGACGAATTACCCTCAGTGGTCGGTACATTTGGGGTCACCGCTTCATTTGATGTTTTCGAGGGGCGCATGACCTCACATATATTCAGCGATACTGGGCCTGGGTGTATCTATGATTGTAATTTTTGCAGTGAACGCCGCAGCATTGCCGGAAACATCCAGGACATACAAGGCGCCCCACGACGACTCTACAATCAACTCAACGAGACAGTTAGCGCAGTAATGCAAGATCACCCCAGCAAGGGGGCAAGCGCATTCGTCGAAGATTCGATATTCCTTAGCGGTAGCCCAGTCGCAATCACACAGTTGTGTCAATTACTTGAGAAAGCCCCTTTAGAAGTCATTTTCGGAGGCCAATTCACGATCGATCAGATTCTTAGAAAAAAGGACCTTATTCAAAGGCTAGCCAAATGTGGCCTTAGGTATATATTCATCGGACTCGAAACGCTTGAACCACAAGAAATTGGGGGCATGAGCAAAGACGTTGACGGCAATAAACAAACGTGGAAAGACCGATTCTTAAAAGCTCTGGACTTTATGGCTGCAAATCATATCGATTGCGGGTGCGCATTACTTTTTGGCTTGGGTGAAGCACATATCAGTCGCCGAAACTTGCTTAATGGACTCATAAAGCTTAAGCAGGAGACAGGACAGCCTATTACCTTAAGTGCAAACTGGGCGGTCCGGCACCCACTGCGGAGTAGCCGCGAAAGCGAGAATGAAAATTACCTGCGCTGGGGCACTCCCGAAGGTGAACTGCTGGAGTATTTCCATAGATTCGGTGAAGCCTCCCTCGAATATCCCTTACCCAATGTCTGTGCACCTCAGGTTGGCGAAGTTAAAGAAATAATCCTTCTTCTCAATGAGTTCGAGGCAAGCGATGCCTGAGATGACACGTAGTAAACTGGCCCAGGTTGGCCTCTTCCCCACAGGAGGAATCCAATCCACACAAACGCCAGCCATGGAGTGCACCAGCTATTTAGTCGACACCTTTGATCAGCTGCCACCCATCAATGAAGAAAGCCTAGCAGACATAGACAATGATCTTTTCAGTGGTCTGTACTATGGCGGCGTTGACACACCAACGACTCGACAACTTTCTCAGCGGGTAGCCGACCTCGAGAAGGGCAAGTTCGCAGTCTTAACACCTTCCGGGCAGTCCGCCTTCAACCTGTTGCTGACAACATTCGTGAAACCAGGTGATCACGTACTTGCTGGAGATACCATCGTTTACTCCACACGATGGCTGCTGAATCACTTTGAAAATATTGGTGTAAAAATTGAATACTTCACACCTAGCGAAGCCGCGACTCTAAAAAATAAACTAACTCTAAAGACAAAATTAATCATATTTGAAAACCCAGGCGCATTCACGTACGAGGTCATGGATATTAGTGCGATCGTCGAATCAAGACACGACCACCCAGCGCTGATTGTGGCCGACAACACATGGGCAGCATCACTATTTCACCACCCCTTATCACTCGGCGCGGACATCAGCTTGATTTCAATGAGCAAATACCACGGGGCTGTAGAGGGCATCTCTCTCGGAGCACTAATAACCAAGCGAAAAGATCTGTATGTAAACCTTAAAACCACCTCCGCATTAACGGGCAACCATGTGAGCTCACACGCCTGCTCAGCAGCAATTCGATCAATCAGCACGCTCGGCGCTCGCCTATCATTTCAAATGAGTACGACTCGCAAGGTACTTAGAAGCCTCAAGCCACTGCCTCTTTTAAAACAGGCAATACATCCCATTCTCCAAAACACTGAGCTCCACCTACAAAACTCGATGATCTATGGATTCAACAGCCTTTTCACCGCTGAATTTTCATGCTCTCGCAACGAACTGATATCTCGCCTGAACCGACTAAACCTAATAAAGATCGGCTATGGATGGGGCGGCACGACAAGCCTCGTCAATCTTATTGATACTCACGACATGCCCTCAGCAAAAAGACTAGGCATTAACAGTGAGTGCGCAAGGATATACCTCGGACTTGAAGACCCAGACGAATTAACTCGCGATCTTACCAATGCATTTACTCAATAACCCTCACCCCAAAACTACCCACAAGGATAAATTATGAAAAAAATAACAACACATGAAAGCTTTGCATTTACAGAAGCCGAGCTAAAAAGTCGCATTTTCAACTTCATGGATGCCGAACCCTTGAATGCCGCTCACATCATGGCCGGCCACTTCATGCTATTTTATGACAAACAGAGCGATCGACTGGCACCAGGAGTCTTTGAGGACATACAAGACCCTACATTAAAAGCACAAATCAAGGAGCGAGTGGGCATATTTCCCACCTATTCTTGGAAGTTAGCTATAGAATTCGCAGAGCACCATATAGTCAAGAATAACCAAAGCGGAAACCTACTCCTTTTGATCAACGATTGGCAATACGTCCCAAGCGACAAAATCACTCAAGACTATAGGGCCGAATTTTACAACCACTTCGAGCAACTTCCAACAAGCTACCTCACGCACCTTAACTCATCCTCAATCGTCACTACAAAAAATATCACACCCAGTCGCAAACATACACTTTGTTTCCCCGAGACATGGTTGAAAAATCGCTTTCAAAATGAGGCTTCTCGACTGGTGAAGCAAGGAAAACTCGAGAAACGATGTATTCCAGATCAACCAGAAATGTCCGAGATTTCATTCACTGACTCTTCGGGCACACCTTTACCACTGGTCAGTTGCGGCATGACCGGTTGCGCAGGTGAAATAACAGAAATGATTTCCGAAGCCTACAGAGCAGGCGCTCGGCTTTTGATTCTCCTCGCCCCAAATGAATGCCATGCTCCAATTAGAAAGGGAGTTGAGATCGCCCTCTCACTTTACGAGTTCGATCCTGTAAGCATATTGGTGGCAGATCTGGGAGGGAGCGGGGAGCTCACGACCGAAGAAATATACAGCAAAGGCATCCATATCGTCACCTATAGAACTTGAGAGGCCAGCAATGCAACCAGACTCGGTAATCTATCTAGATGCTGCAGCCACTACTCCGTGCGCTGATGACGTCATAAAGGAAATGGCGAAATATGACAACATCAACTACGGAAACCCCTCATCTGCGCACATTCTAGGCCGTCTTGCACGGAGTGCTGTCTTTGAAAGTGCTTCACATATTTCTGAGCTACTAGGCTGCACACCGGCTGAAATAGTTTTCACATCTGGCGCCACGGAAAGCAATAACATTGCGATTCTTGGAAGCGCCACCACCGCAAGAAGCAATATAATTATATGCCCTATCGACCACAAATCCAGTATTTTAGCCGCAGAAGAATTAGAAAAACGCAACATAGAGATTCGACGAATGAAAATCGATTCGGACGGACGAGTCAATCTAACGCATCTAAACAGCCTACTGGATGAAAACACATCACTGCTCTCTATTTCTTATGTGAATTCCGAAATAGGCACATTTCAAAACCTTCTAGAAATCAAAAAGGCATTAGAAAACTCAAATGCACTTTTCCATGTCGATGCCGCTCAAGCGTTGGGCAAGCTACCTATCAACGTCAAAGAACTTGGCGTAGATTGCGCTTCGATTTCAGCCCATAAAATCGAAGGGCCAAAGGGCATCGGCGCCCTCTATGTTTCTTCCTCCAGCTTTTCTCGGTTGCGTCCTCTCACATTTGGCGGCGGTCAATCTTCACTCCGTAGCGGCACACTTCCCACTCAACTGATCGCCGGATTCGGCGCTGCGGCACGTCGACTAAAGAACAAGGATTACCCTGCCTCATGGTCCGCTGCGAAACAACTGAGAAATGCAATCCTTGAAACACTAAACAAGCATGACATCGCGTTCCTAATTAATTCTCCAGACGCTGTTTCGACACCTCACATCTTGAATATTTCCATTCTTGGGATGCGCTCAGAAACCTTGATTAGTAGCTTGAGAAACGTCTGCATCTCTTCCGGATCAGCCTGCAACTCTAACAATCTTTCCCCCTCTTACGTCATCACCGGGATTGGGCACAGCGCAATGAGGGCCAACAGTGCGATCCGCTTATCCTTCACCAGCGACATGGACATCAAAACCGTTCGAGCAGGTGCAGAATCGCTTTCACAAAAGGTGCTTCAGCTTATCCACTTAAATCATAGGGGGCAAATGAAATGATTGAAAATATTGCAATTATAACGGGTGGAAACTCCTCGGAGCGGGAGGTCTCCCTTCAAACTTCCGAAGCTGTCTCACAATCGTTGAAAACCCTCCAAATCAGCCATGAGATTCTCACCATTTCGGACTATAGAGAACTGCTTAGTCTGGACCTCGCTAAATTCACCAGAGTCTTTTTGGCGCTTCATGGCGGTTTCGGTGAAAACGGGATGGCACAAGCATATTTAGAAGGACTAGGGATCCCATATAATGGCCCTTCTCCTCAGGCCAGCGCAATCTGCATGGACAAGCTTCTAACGAAGCATATTGCAAGAGGACTTGGAATAAATGTCGCAAACTATCTTTACTCGAAAAACGGTGATGACGTTTGTTTTGAAGAGATCAGTGAACGTCTAGGAACACCCTGCATCGTCAAACCTAACCGTGAAGGATGTAGCTTCGGTGTGTCCCTGGTCCGCGACCTCAAAGCTGACCTCCAGCCTGCTATAAACGCAGCAGCAAAATTTCACACTGGAATTCTAATAGAAGAATTTATAAGTGGGCCCGAGTTATCCGTATGCTATTTAAACAAATCCACGCTACCCATCTATACAGTTGAATTTGAGAGTGATTTCTTCTCTTATGATGCGAAATTCATATCCACCAAGACGAATGCCACCCTCACCATCCTAGACAGGAGCACCCATCAACTAGTCACCAACTACTGCTCTGCTATCGCTGAGGCACTTGAGCTTGATTACTTTAGAGCAGACTTCATCGTCCACAACACAGAGCCGTACCTTATTGAGCTTAACACCCTTCCCGGGCTTACAAGCCATAGTCTTTTTCCGAAAGCATGCCAGCAACATGGTATCGAATTTGACAAACTGGTACTTATCTTAAACAACTTGGATCCTAGCCAATACTGCTGACCGAACAACAAGTATAATTCGTACCATCAGGCTATTGGATGTCGTTGGTGTTTTTCGGATGGTAATTTATTGATCACCCAATTGAGATTAAGCGCCGCTCAAACGGCGCTCGATCTTGAGCAATCCCAGAAACGGTCAAGAAACTTTCAACTGTCACGCCGCAAATCCGGCGGAATCGGAAAGCAGGATGGTCGGGAACGCGGCAAAGTCGAGCGGGCGCAAGGCGTATACACAGACCAGCAGCACCACGATCGACAGGGCGATGTTGAAGGTGAAGAACACGTCGAGCAGGAACGGCGGTATCGGCAACATCATCATTGCCAACATCACCAGCAGTAACAGCGGCACACCCAGGTTGCCCCGGCCGAGCCCGGCCAGGTTGTTGCGGGCGTTGCTGATTAACTGAGTGCGATCCACCGCGAGTCCTCTTGATGCAAAACTTTGACGCCCAGGGGGCGCCTGGGCGTGGCTTTGCAAGAAGCCTTCCAACTTTGTGATCTGCTGTGAATCGGGGTGTTCGCCGTGAGGTTTTTGTCGCCTGTGAGATCGAGCGCCGCCCGCGCGGCGCATCGCGAGCAAGCTCGCTCCTACATTTGTTTCGGGCCAGTTATTCCTGCGGGATTTACGCGCGACCGCCTTCGCGTACACCTCGATATTGCGCCGTACAAGCAAGGCGGTCGCGCGCGCCGGGCACAGGAGGGACTGGCCCGAAACAAATGTAGGAGCGAGCTTGCTCGCGATGCGCCGCGCGGGCGGCGCTCGATCTCACAGGCAACGCAAACCTATCGCCGAACAGATCAACTGTCGCGGCGCAGGTCCGGCGGGATCGGCAGGTCGTCCTTCAGCGGCTCTGGGCGCTTGCCCTTGCCGGCGCGGTATTGGCGAATCTGGAACACATACGCCAGCACCTGCGCCACCGCCAGGTACAGCCCCGCCGGGATCTCCTGCTCAAGTTCGGTGGAGTAATAGATCGCCCGCGCCAGCGCCGGCGATTCGAGGATCTGGATGTTGTGTTCCACGCCAATTTCACGAATCTTCAACGCCATGAAATCGCTACCCTTGGCCAGCAGCAACGGCGCCGCACCGCCTTTCTCCGGGTCGTATTGCAACGCCACCGCATAATGCGTCGGGTTGGTGATGATCACATCTGCATCCGGTACCGCCGCCATCATGCGCCGCTGCGACACCTCGCGCTGCAGTTGGCGAATACGTTGCTTGACCTCGGGCTTGCCCTCGCTGTCCTTGTACTCGTCGCGCACTTCCTGCTTGGTCATCTTCATTTTCTTGTGCGTCTGGTACAGCTGGAACGGCACATCTGCCGCGGCAATCAGCAACAGCCCGGCCGACATCCACAAGGCACTCCAGCCCACCACCTGCAAGCTATGGATGATCGCCTGCTCCAGCGGCTCGTTGGCAATCGACAGCAAGGCCTGGCGGTCACCGGAGAGCACCACCACCGCCACCACCAGAATCACGAAAAACTTGGCCAGCGCCTTGAGCAATTCAGTCAAGGCCTGCATCGAGAACATGCGCTTGATCCCCGACAGCGGGTTCATGCGGCTGAATTTGGGCTGCAGCAAGCTGCCCGAGAACAAGAAGCCGCTAAGCGCGATGGGCGCCACGAAGGAAACCACGAACAGCAGGATCAGCACCGGCTGCACCGCCCATATGGCCATCTTGCCCGAGGCCAGCAGGAAGGCACCCATGGCCCGTTCATCGACGATGATGTCGCGGGTCAAACTGAAGTTCATGCGCATCAACGCAAGCAATGTCTCGGCCACGTGGCCGCCGAACGCCAGGAGGCCACCGGCACCCGCCAGGGTCACCGCCACCGTGTTCAGCTCCTTGGAGCGGGCGACCTCGCCCTTCTCGCGGGCGTCGCGCTTGCGCTTTTCGGTGGGGTCTTCTGTCTTGTCCTGACCGCTCTCGCTTTCTGCCATGCTCAGCGCACCCTCGCCAGCTCACGCAGCCATTGCAGCGTTTCGCTGGCCAATGCCTGATAGTGGGACAGGACGTCGGCCAGGCCAACCCAGAAGATGAACATGCCCATGACCAAGGTCAGCGGGAAGCCGATGGAGAAAATGTTCAGCTGCGGCGCTGCGCGGGTCATTACGCCAAAGGCAATGTTCACCACCAGCAGCGCAGCGATCACCGGCAGAATCAACAGCAGGCCGGCACCGAACACCCAGCCCATGCGCCCGGCCAGCTCCCAGAAGTGATTGACCACCAGCGCACTCCCCACCGGCAAGGTGGTAAAACTTTCGGTCAGTACCTCGAACACCACCAGGTGGCCGTTCATCAACAGGAACAACACACTCACCAGCATGGTCATGAACTGGCTGATTACCGTGACGTTGACCCCGTTGGCGGGGTCGACCATCGAGGCGAACGCCATACCCATCTGTACCGCGACGATTTGCCCGGCAACCACGAAAGCCTGAAACAGCAACTGCAAGGCCAGGCCAAACAGCGCACCGACGATGATCTGCTCGGCGCACAGCAGCATACCGCGCAGGCTCAACGGGTCGAACTCGGGCAGCGGCGGCAATGCCGGCACGATCACAACGGTCACCGCCACCGCTACGTACAGGCGAATCCGCGCTGGCAACATGCGGGTACCGAAGATCGGCATGGTCATCAGCACCGCAGTCACCCTGAACAACGGCAGGATGAAGGTGGCGACCCAGGTGCCGATCTGCGTGTCGGTCAGCTCCAGCATCGCCGCATCAACCTATGAGCTGCGGGATGTTGGTGTAGAGCGTGGTGATGTACTCCATGAACTTCTGCACCAGCCACGGCCCGGCGATGATCAGCGTGATCAGCATCACCAGCAGGCGCGGCAAAAAGCTCAAGGTCTGTTCGTTGATCTGCGTGGCAGCCTGGAACATCGCCACCACCAGGCCCACCAACAGGCTCGGCACCACCAGCACGGCGACCATGAGGGTGGTCAGCCACAGGGCATCACGAAACAGGTCGACAGCGACTTCAGGTGTCATCGGCGGCTCTCCTTGACGGCGTCAGACGCCGCCGAAACTGCTGGCCAGGGTGCCCATGATCAGCGCCCAGCCGTCGACCAGCACGAACAGCATGATCTTGAACGGCAGCGAGATGATCAGCGGCGACAGCATCATCATACCCATGGCCATCAGCACACTGGCCACGACCATGTCGATGATCAGGAACGGGATGAAGATCATGAAACCGATCTGGAACGCCGTCTTCAGCTCGGAAGTGACGAACGCCGGCACCAGGATCGTCAGCGGCACCTGGTCGGGGCCGGCGATGTCGGTGCGCTTGGACAGGCGCATGAACAGGTCAAGGTCGCTCTGCCGGGTTTGCGCCAGCATGAAGTCCTTGAGCGGCCCCTGGGCCTTGTCGATCGCCTGCTGGGCAGTCATCTGCTCCTTCAGGTACGGCTGCAGCGCGTCCTGGTTCACCCGATCGAACACCGGCGCCATGATGAACATGGTCAGAAACAGCGCCATGCCGGTCAGCAACTGGTTGGACGGCGTCTGCTGCAGGCCCAGCGCCTGGCGCAGGATCGAGAACACGATGATGATGCGGGTAAAGCTGGTCATCAGGATGACGAACGCCGGGATGAAGCTCAGCGCGGTCATGATCAGCAGGATTTGCAGGCTGACCGAATATTCCTGTTGCCCGTCCGGGGTGTTGGACAGGGTGATGGCCGGGATCGACAGCGGGTCGGCGGCCAGGGCCAGCGGCGCAGCCAGCAGCAGCGCCAGAGTCAACAACGTACGCAGCGCGCCGCTCATCACTTGTTGTCCTTAGGGTCCTTGCCCATCAGCTCCATCAGCCGCTGGGCAAACTCCGGCGTCGCCTGACGGGCGCTTGCCGGCACTTCCACGGGTTCGGCCAGTACGTGCAGGGCCTCGATGGTGCCGGGGGTATGGCCGATCAGGATCTGCTCCTTGCCCACCTGCACCAGCAGCAGGCGGTCACGCGGGCCGATGGCACGGCTGCCGACAATCTCGATCACCTGCCCACCCTTCACTGCGGTGCTCTGCAGGCGCCGCAGCAGCCAGGCCAGAAAGAAGATCAGGCCCACCACCAGCAGCAGGCCCAAGACCATCTGCGCCAGCTGCCCGCCAAGACTGCCAGGTTGAGCCGCCGGGGTGGCTGCTGGCGTGGCCGCAGCCAGGCAGGCGTGGCTGGCGAACAGCACCGCTGCCGCAGCGATGGCGCGCATCGTGCCCTTCACTCAGCGCAGCTTCTTGATACGTTCGCTGGGGCTGATCACGTCGGTCAGGCGGATGCCGAACTTTTCGTTGACCACGACCACTTCGCCATGGGCGATCAGCGTGCCGTTGACCAGCACGTCGAGCGGCTCGCCGGCCAGGCGGTCGAGCTCGATCACCGAGCCCTGGTTGAGCTGCAGCAGGTTGCGGATGTTGATCTCGGTGCTGCCCACTTCCATGGAAATGTTCACCGGGATGTCCAGGATCACGTCCAGGTTCGGGCCTTCGAGGCTGACATTTTCATTCGGCTTCGGCGAGCTGGCGAATTCTTCCATCGGCAGGCGGCCCGGGCCGCTGCTGCTGCCGGTGTCCCCGCCCAGCAGTGCATCGATGTCGGCCTGGCCGGCAGAACCGGTTTCTTCCAACGCTGCGGCCCACTCATCGGCCAGTGCCTGGTCCTCTGGGGAGGTGATCTCGTTTTCGTTAGCCATGATTTCCTCGACAGGCATTCAATTCGTTGTAAGCGACCGGCACACCGTCAGCGGCGTTCGATCGGGTCGATGATCTGCAGGGCCAGGTTGCCCTTGTGCGAGCCCAGCCGCGCCTTGAACGCTGGCACCCCGTTAGCGCGCAGCACCAGGTGCTCGGGCAGCTCCACCGGGATCACGTCACCCGGCTGCATGTGCAGGATGTCGCGCAGCTTCAGCTGGCGTCGGGCGACCGTGGCGGTCATTGGCACGGCCACGTCCAGCACGTCCTCGCGCAGGGCCTTGACCCAGCGCTCGTCCTGGTCGTCCAGGTCCGACTGGAAACCGGCATCGAGCATTTCCCGCACCGGCTCGATCATCGAGTACGGCATGGTCACGTGCAGATCGCCGCCGCCACCGTCCAGTTCGATGTGGAAGGTGGACACCACCACCGCTTCGCTGGGGCCGACAATGTTGGCCATGGCCGGGTTGACCTCGGAGTTCATGTACTCGAAGCTGACCGGCATGATCGCCTGCCAGGCTTCCTTCAGGTCGACGAAACACTGGTCCAGCACCATGCGCACCACACGCAGTTCGGTCGGGGTGAACTCACGCCCTTCGATCTTGGCGTGGCGGCCATCGCCGCCAAAGAAATTGTCCACCAGCTTGAACACCAGCTTGGCGTCGAGGATGAACAGCGAAGTGCCGCGCAGCGGCTTGATCTTGACCAGGTTGAGGCTGGTGGGCACGTACAGCGAGTGCACGTATTCGCCGAACTTCATTACCTGCACGCCACCCACGGCCACGTCAGCGGAGCGGCGCAGCAGGTTGAACATGCTGATACGGGTATAGCGGGCGAAGCGCTCGTTGATCATTTCCAGGGTCGGCATGCGACCCCGCACGATACGGTCCTGACTGGTCAGGTCGTAGCTTTTGATACTGCCAGGCTCGGATGCACTCTCGGTCTGCACCAGCCCGTCGTCGACGCCATGCAACAGGGCATCGATTTCATCCTGGGACAGCAGGTCCTGTACGGCCATTGCGGACTCCTACTGCAATACGAAATTGGTGAACAGCAACTGGTCGATGACCGGCTTGCCGACTTCCTTCTGCGCCACTTCCTGGACCACCGCGGTGGCCTTCTGGCGCAGCATCTCCTGCCCTACCGGGCTGCTGGCGAGGGTGTCGAACCCTTGCCCGGAGAACATCATCACCAGGTTGTTGCGGATCACCGGCATGTGCACCTTGAGGGCATCCAGGTCGGCCTGGTTACGCGCCTGCAGGGTGATGCTCAGCTGCATGTAGCGCTGGCGGCCGTTCTGGTTGAAGTTGACCACGAAGGCCGGGGTCAGCGCCTCGTATATCGCCCCTGGCTTGACGTTGCTGGCCGTGGCCTCAGCGGCCGGAGCCGGCTCGCTCTTGTGCATGATGAACCAGGTAGCGCCCACCGAAAGGCCGATCGCCAGCAACAGGCCGACGACAGCCAGCAGGATCAGCTTGAGTTTGCCTTTAGTGGCGGGGTCTTTGACTGCTTCGCTCTTCGCCATGCCAATAATCCGTCGTCCATCGGGGGTTCAAAGGAGAATGGCTTGGCTTGAGCAAGTGTTATGCCAGAATTCGGCTTGAGGGATTTTACGTCTGTGAGATCGAGCGCCGCCCGCGCGGCGCATCGCGAGCAAGCTCGCTCCTACATTTATTTCGGGCCAATTATTCCTAAGGATTTGCGCGCGGGCCCTTGGCGCATGGCGCGATATCGTGTCGCACACACAAAGCGGTCGCGCGCGTTGGCACTGGCGTAACTGGCCCGAAACAAATGTAGGAGCGAGCTTGCTCGCGATGCGCCGCGCGGGCGGCGCTCGATCTCACAGCCCCCCAAAAACAAAGCCATGCACCAGACATCAGGCGTAGTAATCGACCGCACTGTCGCCGACAACCACCTGCTGCTCCAAAGGCCGGGCGCTATCGACCGCTTCGGCCCCACCCTGCTCGGCCCGGCGCGCCGCCACCCCGGAAAGGTTGCTGCCCTGCGCCTGCCCCTGCTGTTGTTGCTGCCCGCGCGACTGGTCAGCCACGTTGACATCCGGCTGCGCCAACCCCTGCTGGGCAAACAGTTCGCGCAGGCGGTGCACCTGGCTGTCGAGGGCGTCACGTACGCCGGCGTGGCCGCTGATGAAGGTGACCTGGGTGGCCTGGTCCGCCGCAACATTGACGCGAATGTCGAGGCGACCGAGTTCTGCTGGCTCCAGTTGGATATCAGCCGACTTGAGGTTCTGGCTGGACAGGTACATGACCCGGTTGACCAGGCCCTCGGCCCAAGCGTTCTGGTTCATCGGCAATGGCTGATGCAGCGGGTTCGCAGTGGCCGGTACGGCGTTGGCGGTCTTGGCCGTGGCCGCCTGGGTCAGGCTGGCCAGGCGGTTGGCAAAATCATCGATGCGGGTGTCGCCGCTGGCACTCTTGGTGTCTTTCAGGCCGTCTTCAAGCAAGGCGCCAAAGGCCTTGCCACCGGATTCGGCGCTTTCGCCATCGGTATCCTCGACCAGATTCGCCAAGGTATTGACGGCTGCCTGCCCTTCCTCGCCCTGAGCCTGGGCAGCATCAAGGGCATGTGCAGAGGTGCCACCTTTGGCCTGGGCACTGTGCTCCAGCGCCAGGCGCAGGGTCGGCAGGTTGGCCAGGGGGTCAGCATCCGGATCGAAGGCTTCCTCGGCGGACGGCTCTTCAGGCAGTGCCGCGGCAGCCTGGGTTTGCGCCGTGGCCGCCTGCAGCACGGGCGCCACCGCCTCGGCCTGCGCCTGAATCAGTTGTGCGCCGGGCTGGGCATCAGTGACCTGACCGGCCACCAGGCTGGCATCACGTACACCCGTCTCGGCCTGGGCCGAATCCTCTTCTGGCAACTTGTTGCCGTCATCGGCAACTGCAGCTTTGCCAGCCGGGTCTTTCTTGCCGCCAGCTGCCGCATCAGGTTTGTCCTTGGGCTTGGCCTGAGCAACCTTGTCGTCCTGCCCGGTAACCTTGTCGCGGCCCTGCCTGGCCATCACCTGGCCAAAGGCATCGCCCTTGTCACCCAGCGCCTGCAGCGGTTTGTCCGCCTGCACGGTGGCCGAACGCGAGGTTTTGGCAATGGCATTGGCTTGCAGCAAAGGGTTGGGTGCGACAGGCATCGAGCGGTCTCCGCGCCAGAAACAAAAAATCATTCAGGCAGAGACAGGCAAGACTCGCGCCAACTCGCGTATCAGCCTGCGGAAATACGTTGCTGCTCACCACGGTAAAAGTGCTGCACAACGACGAATTCCATGTCGATGCGGCTGATCAAGTCTTCAATACCGTACAACGGGGGCCGCCGCGCGCGCTCTTCGAGCTGCTGACACAGGCTGGCCAAGGCCACCGCGCCCATGTTGCTGCTGCTGCCCTTGAAACTGTGGGCTGCCGCGCCAAGCTCCTCGGCGCTTTTGGCCGCGTGCAACTGCCCAAGACGCCGCTCCGAGTCGTCCAGAAAAGTCTGCACCAACTGCAGGTAGCCATCTTCCATGACCTCACGCAGGTCACTGAGTACCTTGTGGTCAATATGCATGTCAGTCACTTGTTCACTCCTTGATCAAGCCAGATTATGCCCGAGCCAACCCGTGGCTCACCATACGAACTCCACATGCGCGCAACGCCCGCCCTCACTCCAGCGCGCGTCACTGGCCAACTGCCGCACCAGATTCAGACCGCGGCCGCTCAGCCCCTGGTCCGGCGAAGGCCGCGCAAGCACGCGCTGCACGTCGAAGCCGGCACCGCTGTCGCGCACTTCGATCATCAGACGCCCACCGCCGCCATGCGGTTCAACCTTGAAATCGATGCTTACAAAGCCTTCGGTCAGCGAGCCCAGGCGCCGGGCACGCTCCTGGTAATAGTCGGTAAAGCCTTGCACATCGCGCTTGAGCTGCGAGTCCAGGCCCAGCACACCATGCTCCAGCGCATTGGAATACAACTCGCTAAGCACACTGTGCAGGTTGCCGGTACGTGCGCGCAGGCCATGAATTTCCTGCAACAATTGCACCAGGTACGGCACAGGGTTGAAGCGTTTCAGGCTTTCGCCACGCACCTCGAAGCTCAGCGACCAGTCCAGCGGGCTGGAGCGGCCACTATCAGAGTAGATCATCGGGGCCGCCACCCGCTCCTCGGCAGTGAACATGCGAATATCGCACAAGCTGATGTCATCGCGTGGCTGCCCACCAAAACGCTCCAGGGCCAGCATCAGCTCATCGAACAACTTCACCGGGTCGCGGTTGTCGGCCAGCACCGCTCGCAGGCGCTGTACGCCAAACAGGCATTCCTGGTCGTCGGCGGTATCGATCACACCGTCTGACAGCAGCAACAGGCGCTCGCCCGGTGCCAGCGGCAACACCTCCGTGCTGTCATCGAAACGCTCAGCGGCCAGAATGCCCAGCGGCAGGTGCCGCGAACTCAGTGCCGACAGCACTTGGCCATCCACCGACAGGCGATAGCCATCAGGCATACCGCCATTCCACACCTCCACCGAGCCGCGCTGCATGCTGAGGTTGAGCAGCAGCGCACAGCAGAACATATCCACCGGCAGGATGCGCTTGAGCTTGGCATTCATCTCGCGCAGGATCTGCGCCATGCCGTAGCCCTTGGCGGTCATGCCGTAGAACACCTCAGCCATCGGCATGGCGCCGACCGCCGCCGGCAGGCCGTGACCGGTGAAATCGCCAAGCAGCACACGCATGTCGCCGGCCGGGGTAAATGCCGCCAGCATCAGGTCGCCATTGAACAGCGCGTAAGGCGATTGCAGGTAGCGAATGTTGGGCGCAGAAAGGCAACCCGAGTGGGCCACCTTGTCGAACACCGCCTTGGCGACCCGCTGCTCGTTAAGCAGGTGATGGTGATGCCGGGTGATCTGGTCACGCTGTTCCAGTACCGTTGCCTGCAAGCGACGCAGGCGGTCCATGGCGCGAATCTTGGCAGCCAGGATCACCGCGCTGTAGGGCTTGGCCATGAAATCATCGCCCCCCGCCTCCAGGCAACGCACCAGCCCCTCTTCTTCATTCAGCGACGTCAGGAAAATGATCGGCACCAGCGCTTCGCCAGCCAATGCCTTGATCTGCCGCGCCGCCTCGAAGCCATCCATGACCGGCATCAGGGCGTCCAGCAGCACCAGTTGCGGGCGCCGCTCGAGGTACAGCGCTACCGCCTGCTCGCCGTTTTCAGCGGTGAATACCTGATGCCCCTGGCGGCGCACGATCTGCGCAAGCAGAAGGCGATCGACAGCACTGTCTTCGGCGACCAGCACGGTTAACGCCTGTTCGGCAGGCATGTCGGCGCTCAACTGATATCGAAGAGTTTTTCGAAATTGGAGATAGCGAGAATCTTGCGCACATCGGAGCTGGCATGCACCACCCGCACATCCGACTCGTCGCCGCCCGCGTGGTCGCGCAGCAACAGCAGCATGCCGAGCGCGGAGCTGTCGAGGTAGGTGGTGTCCTTCAGGTCGACGACCACCGAATCCGGCCGCCTGGGCTGGCGTTCGTAGGCGTCGCGAAACTCCTGATGCTTGCCGAAATCGAAGCGCCCCTTGATCTTGATGGTCAGTTTTTTCCCGTCCTGCGAAAAATCAGTCTCGACTGCCATGCTAGCGATTCCTTCGATGATGGCGGATGCAACTGCTTTAAGGTTTAGCAGGCGATGGTGGGGGAGGCAAGCGGATGCAGGCTCATGGCTTTGATGGCCTGTACCGGCCTCTTCGCGGGCAAGACCTCTCATTTGTTTCGGGCCAATTATTCCGCTGCAAGGCCTGCGGCGAACACCTATAGAGGGTTTTGCCGCGGCAGGCGCTGCGACAGCTCATCCAACAAACGCTGCTCGCGCTTGTCTTCAGCGCGCCGGGCCTCGTCCTGGTAGCGCTGTACCAGCTTGCGCAAACCTTCCACCCGGGCATAAGCCTGCTGCCAGGTACCACGGGCGTTGCTGAGGTTGTTCTGGTGCCAGACCAGGCTCTGGCGCTGCTGGGTCATGGCCGTTTCCAGCTGCCCCAGAAAGCGCTGGTAATTGACCAGCCAGCTGCCATTGACCCCTTGCCCGCCGCGGTTGATCCACTGCAGCTGGTAATCCTCGCGAAAGCGCTCCAGCTCGGCCAGCTTGGCCTGGGCCGTGGCCACCTGCTGCTGGAAATGGCCAAGGCGCTGAGCCGCCTTGCGCTCGGCCTCTTCGGCCATGTCCACCACCGGCGCCATGCGCGCGGCACGTCCGGGCAGCGCCATGGCTTATCAACCTGCCGGGGGCGTGAAAATCGCCCCCAGCTGTTCGCGGCTCTGCGCCATGCCCACGTTCTCGCGCAGGCCCTGGCGCAGAAACTCAACCAGCTTCGATTGCAAGGCAATGGCCAGGTCAGTCTCCGGATCACCGCCAGCTACATAGGCACCCACGCTGATCAGGTCGCGGCTTTGCGACAGGCGCGACCACAGTTGCTTGAACTTCTGCGCCTGGCGCAAGTGGTCGGCATCGACCACTTGGGGCATGACCCGGCTGATCGACGCTTCGATGTCGATGGCCGGGTAATGGCCTTCCTCAGCCAGCCGACGCGACAGTACAAAGTGGCCGTCAAGCACGCCCCGCGCCGAGTCGGCGATCGGGTCTTGCTGATCGTCGCCTTCAGACAGCACGGTATAGAACGCAGTGATCGAACCACCGCCAGGTTCGCCATTGCCTGCCCGCTCCACCAGCTTGGGCAGCTTGGCGAACACCGAGGGCGGGTAACCCCGGGTGGCTGGCGGCTCGCCGATGGCCAGGGCAATTTCCCGCTGGGCCTGGGCGAAACGGGTCAACGAGTCCATCAGCAACAGCACATTCTTGCCTTTGTCGCGGAAGTACTCGGCAATGCGTGTGCAATACATGGCGGCGCGCAGACGCATCAGCGGCGCATCGTCGGCCGGCGAAGCCACCACCACCGAGCGCTTGAGGCCCTCTTCACCAAGGATGTGCTCGATGAATTCCTTCACCTCGCGCCCCCGCTCACCGATCAGGCCGACCACGATGATTTCGGCTTCGGTGAACCGGGTCATCATGCCCAGCAATACCGATTTACCCACACCGGTACCGGCGAACAGACCTAACCGCTGGCCACGGCCGACGGTAAGCAGGCCGTTGATACTGCGAATGCCCACATCCAACGGCTTGCTGATAGGGTCGCGGTTGAGCGGGTTGATCACCGGGCCGTCCATCGGCACCCAGTCCTCGGCCTTCATCCCGCCCTTGCCATCCAGCGCACGGCCGGCGCCGTCGAGCACCCGGCCCAGCATGCTCATGCCCATGGGCAGGCGGCCGCCGTCATCCAGCGGCACGACCCGGGCCCCCGGCGCGATACCGACGATGCTGCCCACCGGCATCAGAAACACCTTGGGCCCGGCAAAGCCCATGACTTCGGCCTCGACCTGCACGGGGTGATAACTGTCATCGTTGATCACCAGACAGCGGCTGCCCACTGCAGCGCGCAGGCCTTCGGCTTCCAGGGTGAGGCCGACCATACGCAGCAAGCGGCCTTCGACGATGGGTTGCGCCGGCAGCTCGATGGCCTCAGCGTAAGTGCCCAGGCGCTTGCCGAAGCTGGTGCGTTCAAGGCGCATCTGGGCTGTCCACGGCACGCTCGACCGGCGCGTCCAGGTCTATCGACATGTCTGGCGCCGCCGGGTGCAGGGAATGATCGTGCAACTGGTCGAACAGCTGCGCCACCGCTTTTTCGATACGCGTTTCCATGGTGGCATCGATACGGCTGTGGGCCGTCTCGATGCGGCAACCACCCGGTAGCAGCGCGCTGTCTTCCAGCAGCCGCCAGTTCTCCTCATGGCGTTCGCGCAGGGCCTTGGCCAGCTCGAAATCCTGCGGGTTGAGGTGGATGCGGATATTGTCCGCGCCCATGGGCAGCAGCTTGAGCGCTTCGCGCAGCACTTGGGTGATCTGGCTGGAATCGTTGCGCAGCTCGCGGCCGATCACCTGGCGGCTCATGTGCGCGATCAGGTGCACCAGGCTTTTCTCGATCTGCGTGTCCTGCTCGGCAATCGGCTCCATCAGGTTGGCCATCAGCCGTTCGAGGCTGTCGAGTTTGGTTTTCAGGGCCTCTTCGGCCTCCTGGCGAACCTTGAGCTGGGTGCTGTGGAAGCCCTCGCGCTCACCGGTTGCGAAGCCCTCGTTGTAAGCCTCCTGACGGATGGCTTCGAGTTCTTCCAGGGTCAACGGCTGGACTTCTTCCAGCGGCACTTCCTCGACTTCCTCGATGACCTCGGGCTCAGGCTCAGGCTCCGGTTCGGGCTCCGGTTCCGGGTCGAAGCTTGGCAGCGTCCACACATCCACGCCCTCGAGGTCGCGGGCACGGATCAGGTCGCTGGGGTGGTGTTCTTTGGTGGGCATGCTGTCATGTTCTCAAACCGTGTTCGGCCGACACGGTCCCTTGTAGGAGCGGGTTAACCCGCGAATGCGTCGGCAGCGACAACCTCGATTGCCAGGACCGACGCCTTCGCGGGTAAACCCGCTCCTACAAAAGGCGGCGTCGGCTATGGGATCGCGAATACCTTAGATCATTTCCTCGGCGCCCTTGCCGCCGAGGACGATCTCGCCGGCCTCGGCCATACGCCGGGCAATGGTGAGGATTTCTTTCTGCGCGGTTTCCACATCGCTGACCCGTACCGGCCCTTTGGCCTCCAGATCGTCGCGCAGCAGCTCCGAAGCACGTTTGGACATGTTCTTGAAGATCTTGTCCTTGACCCGCTCGTCAGCGCCCTTGAGCGACACCACCAACACGTCGGAGGACACTTCGCGCAACAGCGCCTGGATGCCCCGGTCGTCGACGTCGGCCAGGTTGTTGAAGACAAACATCAGGTCTTCGATCTGCTCCGACAGGTCGCTGTCGATTTCACGGATCGCGTCCATCAGTGCGCCTTCCACCGAGCTGTCGAGGAAGTTCATGATGTCGGCAGCACGTTTGATACCACCCAGGGTGGTGCGCGCGGCGTTGGAGTTGCCCGAGAACTGCTTCTCGAGGATCTGGTTCAGCTCCTTCAGCGCCGCCGGCTGCACGGTGTTCAGCGATGACACGCGCAGGACGATGTCCAGGCGCACCTTGTGGTCGAAGTTGCTCAGCACTTCACCGGCCTGGTCGGGGTCGAGGTAGGCGACCACGATGGCCTGGATCTGCGGGTGCTCATAGCGGATCACGTCGGCCACGGCACGCGGCTCCATCCACTTGAGGCTGTCCAGGCCGCTGGTATTGCCGCCGAGCAGGATGCGGTCGACCAGGCCGTTGGCCTTGTCCTCGCCCAGGGCCTGGTTGAGCATCTTGCGGATGTACGCATCAGAACCGACGCCCAGGCTGGTCTGGTCGCCGACGATGTCGACGAACTCGCTCATCACCTGTTCGACCTGGTCACGGTGCACATTGCCCATCTGCGCCATGGCCACACCCACCCGCTGCACTTCCTTCGGGCCCATGTGCCGCAGCACCTGGGCCGCATCGGTCTCGCCCAGCGAGAGCAGGAGGATCGCCGCCTTGTCGACGCGGCTCAGCTTGGCGGTAACGGCTCGGTTATCACTCATCGGCGTTGATCCAGTCTTTCACGACCTGAGCCACACGGCCCGGGTCTTCGGCCACCAGGCCTTTGATTGCGTTGAGCTGTGCCTCGTAACCCTCGCTCGGGCTAGGCAGCAGAATGCTTGTCGGGCCACCCAGGCTGACGCGGTCGTTGGCCAGTTCGCCATCCAGACCCATCATGCCGCCCAGCTCCATGTCGCTGTCCGGGGCAGCCTGCTTGCCGCCCCCGGTAATGTTGTTCAGCACTGGCCGCAGCACGCCAAACACCAGCACCAGGATGAACACCACGCCCAGCACCTGCTTGACGATATCCCAGAACCACGGCTGCTGGTAGAAGGCGATGTCGGCGATTTCCTCGCCACGGTCGGCGGCGAACGGCACGTTGATCACCGTCACGCTGTCGCCACGGCTGGCATCGAAGCCAACTGCGTCCTGCACCAGGCGGGTAAAGCGCGCCAGGTCCTCGGCACCCCATGGCGCCCGCGTGGTATCGCCAGTGGCCGGGTCGATCTTGACCTGGTCGTCCACCACCACCGCTACCGACAGGCGGGCCATGCGCCCCTGCTGCTGGCGGGTGTGGCTGATGGAACGGTCCAGCTCGAAGTTCTTGGTGCTTTGCTGACGTTTGTCTGACGGGTACGGCGCGAGCATCGGCTGACCGGTGGCCGGGTCCATGATCTGCTGGCCGTTGGCATCCACCAGCGGTTGGCCAGGCTGAATGGCGGCAGCCGGGGTAGCCGCGCCACCAGTGGTCTGCGGTGCCGAAGCGGCGCCTGGCGGCTGGTTGCTCAGCGCGCCAGGTACGCCTTGCGGGCCTTGGCTGCTGGCACGTTGTTCGTCGACCGACTGCTCGCTGCGCAACGCCGGCTGGTCGGGGTTGAACTGTTCGGAGGTGGACTCGACCGCGCTGAAGTCGAGGTCGGCGGACACTTCGGCCTTGTAGCGGTCGTTACCCAACACCGGCTGCAGAATGTTGTGCACACGCTGGGTGAGCATGCTTTCCACCCGGCGGCTGTAGTCGAACTGCTTGCCGGCCTGGGTCAGCGCGGAATCCTGAATCTGCTCGGACAGCAGGTTGCCCTTCTGGTCGACGACGGTGACCTGGGATTTGTCCAGTTCCGGCACGCTGGTGGCGACCAGGTTGACGATGGCCATCACCTGCCCGGCTTCCAGTGCACGGCCTGGGTACAGCTCGACCAGTACCGAGGCGCTGGGCTTGCGTTCATCACGCACGAACACCGAACTTTTCGGGATGGCCAGGTGCACGCGCGCGGCCTTGACGTTGTTGAGGCTGGAAACGGTACGTGCCAGTTCGCCTTCCAGGCTGCGGCGGTAGCGGGTGGCTTCCATGAACTGGCTGGTGCCCAGGCCCTGCTCCTTGTCGAGCAGTTCGAAGCCGACATTGCCGTCGCTCGGCGCCACGCCGGCGGCTGCCAGTTTCAGGCGCGCACGGGAAAGGTCGTCGGCCTTGACCAGCAGGGCCCCCGAGTTGGGCTCCACGTTATAGGGGATGTCAGCAGCGGCCAGGGTGTCCATGACCTGCTTGGTGTCCATGCCCGACAGGCTGCCGTACAACGGACGGTAATCGGGTTGTTGCGACCACAGCACCACGGCAAAGCCGATGGCCACGCTGGCCGCCAGGCCGACCAGGAGGCCGATCTGGCGCAGCATGGGCATCTGCGAGATGTTTTCCAGAAACGCCATGCCAAACAGCGGCGGCTTGGCCGCTGGCGAGCCAGCTTTGGCGGGGGCGTTTTCGACGACTGCTTCAGCCATGGGTTACATCCGTCCTCAAACCGGCATCTGCATGATGTCCTGGTACGCCTGGACCAGCTTGTTGCGTACCTGGGTCATGGCTTGCATCGACACGCTGGCCTTTTGCGAAGCGATCATCACGTCAGTCAGGTCGACGCCGCTCTTGCCGATTTCGAACGCGTTGGCCAGTTGGGTCGAGGCTTGCTGCGTCTCATGCACCTTGCCGATGGCCTGGCCGAGCATGTCGGCGAAGGTGCTTTGCCCTGGCGCCAGTTCGGGGGCGGCAGTTACCTTGGGCAGCGACATGGCATCGGCCTGCATGGCCCGCATGTCCAACATCAGACGATTGAATTCAACACCTTGGCTCATGACCCTTCTCTCTCCTGCGGCCGCATTTTTTTGACAGTCATGCGGCGAATGACCTACCTAAAGCAACAAAGGTGCCAGCCTTCGCAACTCATTTCCCAGAGATCACACAATTCCTGCGGGAGCGGCCTTGCGTCGCGATAGGGCCGCAGAGCGGCCCCGGCGATCTTTGCGGCGGAGCTGAAGACATGGGCCGCTTCGCGCCCATTCGCGACACAAGGCCGTTCCCACAGAGGTCCGCGCCAGTTGCAGATGATTTGCCAGTCAGCCGAACAGGCTGGCCTCGACGTCAAACCCGGCATCGCGCATCTGCGCCAGCTTGTAGCGCAACGTCCGCGGACTGATCCCCAGGCGTTCGGCCGCCTCTTTGCGGCGGCCGCGCTCGGCGCGCAGGGTGTCGATGATCATCTGGTACTCGTGACGACGCATGTCATCCCCCAGGCCGCCGGCATCAGCAACCACCTCGAGAGATGGCTCGGTGCCAGCCGACAATGGAATGGCGCCTGCCAGACAAAAATCCGCCGCCTCGATCACGCCACCCTGCTGCAGAATCAACGCCCGCTGCAGGGCGTTGTCCAGTTCGCGCACGTTGCCCGGCCAGGCATATGCCTGCAGGCAGGCCCGAGCCGCTGGCGAGAGGCGCACCGGGGCATGCTTCATCTTGGCCACATGGCGCGCCAGCAGGCGCTCGGCCAACTGCAGGATATCGCCCGGCCGCTCACGCAGCGGGCGCCAGGCCAGCGGGAACACCGACAGGCGGTAGTACAGGTCTTCGCGGAAGCGCCCGGCCGCCACCTCGCCAGCTAGGTCGCGGTTGGTGGTGGCCAGCACCCGAATGTCCAGGCTGATCGGCTTGCGCCCGCCTACCCGCTCCACCTCGCGCTCCTGCAGCACACGCAGCAGCTTGGCCTGCAAGGCCATGGGCATTTCCGAGATTTCGTCGAGCAGCAAGGTGCCGCCTTCGGCCTGCTCGAACTTGCCCGCCTGAGCCGCAATAGCACCGGTGAAGGCCCCCTTCTCGTGGCCGAACAGGGTGGCCTCGAGCATGTTGTCGGGGATCGCCGCGCAGTTGATCGCCACGAAGGGCTGCGCCGCACGCGGCGACTGCTGGTGAATGTAGCGCGCCAGCACTTCCTTGCCAGTACCGGACTCGCCGGAAATCAGTACGGTCGAGTCACTGCGCGCCACACGGGCCGCCAGCTCCAGCAACTGGCGACTGGCCGGCTCGCAGGCCACCGGCCCTTCTTCGCCGGTCACACGCCCGGCGGCATGCCGCTCCACGAGGTTGAGCAGCGCCTTGGGCTCGAACGGTTTGACCAGGTAGTCGGCGGCGCCTTGGCGCATGGCCTCGACCGCACGCTCGACGGCGGCATGCGCCGTCATCAACAGCACCGGCAACTGTGGCTGCTGGCGGCGCAACTGGCTCAGCAACTGGTGCCCGTCCATACCGGGCATGTTGACGTCACTGACCACCAGGCTGAACGCGTCTTCGAGTACGGCCTCCAGCGCTTCTTCGGCACTGCCCACTGCCTGATAGGCGAAACCGCCGATTTCCAGGGTATCGCCCAGCGCCTGGCGCAATACGCGGTCATCCTCGACCAGCAGCACCTTGATTGCCATTACACCCCCTCCGCCAATTGCCCGTCGATCAACGGCAGCTCTACCCGCACGCAGGTACCACGGCCGACTTTCGAGCGCAGGTTGATCGTGCCCTGATGCGCACGCACCACCGCCTTGACCACGGCCAGGCCCAGGCCGGTACCGGTGGCCTTGGTGGTAAGGAACGGTTCGCCCAAACGACCGAGCAAGCCTGCATCGATGCCACTGCCGGCATCGCTGACGCACAGGTGCAAGCTACGTTCGCGGCGGTACAGGTGCACCTTCAGCCGCGCCGGGCCATCGCTGGCCTGCAGGGCATTTTCAATCAGGTTGAGCAAGGCGCCGACCAGGGTGTCGCGGTTGCACAGCAGCTCACCCAGATGACTGTCGCACTGCCAGCGCACGGCGTGCCCCTGCACATGCGCCTGGGCCGCCTGTTGCAGGGCCTGGAACAGCGCTTTCGGGGTCACCCGATCCCCCAGCGGCAACTCGCCACGGGCAAACACCAGCATGTCGCGCACCTGGTGTTCCAGCTCGTGCAGGCGCTCCTTCAAGGTTGCGGCGAAACGCAGGCGGGTTTCCGCGCTCAGCGCTTGCTCGCTATCGGCCAGGTGGCTGGCATACAGCATGGCTGCGGACAGCGGCGTGCGGATCTGGTGGGCCAGCGAGGCAACCATGCGCCCCAACGACGACAAGCGCTCGTGGCGAGCCAGCTGGTCCTGGAGGCGACGGGTTTCAGTCAGGTCGTTGAGCAGCACCAATTGGCCAGGTTCGGCATCCAGCGAGCGGGTGGCGATCGACAGGCGGCGACCGTCGCGCAGCGAGACTTCGTGGCCGTCGTCCTTGCGCGGGGCAAAACTACGGGCGATCACCTGGCGCCACAATTGGCCGATCAGAGGCTCACCGAGCAACTCGCAGGCGGCCGGGTTGGCTTCGCGCACCAGGCCTTGGCCGTCGATCACGATAACCCCGCCGGGTAGCAAGTCCAGCAGGTTCTGCAGGCGGTTGGCCAGGCGTTCCTTTTCACTCAGTTCGTCGATGCGCTGGGCGCTGACCACGGCCAGCTCACCTTTGAGCTCACTGACCCGGGCTTCAAGCAGGCTGTAGGACTGGCTCAGCTGGCTGGACACCTGATTGAACAGGGCAAAGGCTTGCGCGATACCCTGGCCGCTGTCCTGCGCGACCGGGGTTTGCCCCTGCTGATCGGGGGCTCGGGATACGTGGGCGGCCTGGGGCATCGTGCTCTCTCGCGTGGCTGACCGTCATAAAAACGGTGTGTTGCCAGCGGTGTAGCAATAGCCGTGCCGGAGATGGGGGTTTGGGTTTGACGTAGGATTGCGTTAAGACCGAGAAGGGTTCGCCGTGAGTTTTGTTGTGCCGCGGAGATCGAGCGCCGCCCGCGCGGCGCATCGCGAGCAAGCTCGCTCCTACGTTTGTTTCGGGCCAGTCCATCCTGTACAGGCGCGCGCGACCGCCTTGTTTGTACTGCGCAATATCGAGCCATGCACCAGGCGTTCGCGCGCAAATCCCACAGGCATAATTGGCCCGAAACAAATGTAGGAGCGAGCTTGCTCGCGATGCGCCGCGCGGGCGGCGCTCGATCTCCGCCCAAACAAAAACCTCAAGGCGAACACCCCGCCCAAACGCAACCCCCAAGGCGAACACCCAGCCCAAACATCAATCCTCCGCCTGGTCCTCACCGCCCTGGCGGCTCATGCCGTACTTGCGCATTTTCTCGACCAGGGTTGTACGGCGAATACGCAAACGTTCAGCCGCGCGCGCAACGATACCGTTGGCATCGTCCAGCGCCTGCTGGATCAGGCCCTGCTCCAGGCTACCCAGGTAGTCCTTGAGGTCCAGGCCTTCGGGCGGCAGCATGGCGTGGTTGCTGAAGTTTGGTGTGTGGCCATTGATCGCCACGCGCTCTTCCAGGTCGCTGCGCAGGCTGTCGACCATCTGCTCGTCTTCGTCATCGACATAGCGGAATTTCTTCGGCAGTTCCGACACGCCAATGACCCCGTACGGGTGCATGATCGCCATGCGCTCGACCAGGTTGGCCAGCTCGCGCACGTTGCCCGGCCAGCCGTGACGACACAGCGACATGATCGAGGCGGAATTGAAGCGAATGGAACCGCGCTTCTCGTGCTCCATGCGCGAAATCAGCTCGTTCATCAGCAACGGGATGTCTTCCACCCGCTCACGCAGCGGCGCCATTTCGATAGGGAACACGTTCAGGCGGTAGTACAGGTCTTCGCGGAAGGTGCCGTCCTCGATCATGGTTTCGAGGTTCTTGTGCGTCGCAGCGATGATGCGCACGTCGATGCTCTGGGTCTTGTTGCTGCCCACGCGCTCGAAGGTACGCTCCTGCAGCACACGCAGCAGCTTGACCTGCATCGGCAACGGCATGTCGCCGATTTCATCGAGGAACAGGGTACCGCCGTTGGCCAACTCGAAACGCCCGGCACGGCTGGTGATGGCCCCGGTAAAGGCGCCCTTCTCGTGGCCGAACAGTTCGCTCTCCAGCAGCTCGGCCGGGATCGCGCCACAGTTGACCGGCACGAACGGCGCTTCGCGGCGCTTGGAATGATAGTGCAGGTTACGCGCCACCACTTCCTTGCCGGTGCCCGACTCACCCAGGATCAGCACGCTGGCGTCGGTGTCCGCCACTTGCTGCATCATCTGCCGCACGTGCTGAATGGCACGACTGGTGCCCACCAGGCTGCGGAACAGATTGGGCTCGCGCTGGCGACCGCGCTCGCGCGCCTGGTCGTACATTTCGCGGTAGACCTGGGCACGGTGCAGCGAATCCAGCAGCTGGCTGTAGCTTGGCGGCATTTCCAGGTTGGACAGCACCCGGCGGCGAAGGTCTTCCGGCAGCTCGGCGGAAGAAATTTCACCTAAAAGCAGAACCGGAAGGAACTCATCCCAGGTAGCCACTGTCTTAAGCAACCCAAGCAGATTGCCCGGAGCATTCACGGTGCCGATGAGCACGCACAGCACTTCGCGGCTCGAGGACAATGGCTCGACCGCCTGCTGCCAGTCATGGCTGGCACACGCGAGGTTTTCTTCGCCGAGGAAGTTCAGCACCACCGCAAGGTCGCGGCGGCGCGCGCTGTCGTCATCGATCAGCAGAATCTTGGTTTCACGCCACATGCAATAGCAACTTCCCTAGTCATATCGGCGCCCTGCAGGGGCGTGCTCGACATCATTCCGACTGAATGGTCAGTGTTCGGACGTCTGAAATTCGAAAACAGCCACTAGTAAAGTCAAAAACTTAAAGGCAGTCAAATTTATGGCGCCGAAGCGTTGCTCTCTGCCCAGCTTCAGCTGAACAGATGGTATACCTTTGTGGCGTGTTTCGCTTGGTTGATATTCGACATTTGTGCGACCAAGGATTGACGCTCGTCACTTGCAACGTCGATCAGCTGGCGATAAACCGCCATCAACGCTTCCAGATTGGCCCGGATTGCGGCCTCATCATCCTGATTCTCTTGCAGTAATTCATCCATCAGCGCACGACAGGCCAAGTCCAACTCACCAATGGCCGCCCAGTCGCGCACTTGCAGGGCCTCGCTCAGGGCAAGGCGAGTGTCTTCGATTTGATGCAGCGCGCTCATGGGGGGGCTCCTTAGGGTGTTATTGCTCGGCGGAGGCGATGGCATCCCAGCCGCTTTTGACAGTGATCATCAATTGCGCGACTTCGTCGATAATAGCCGGATCACTGTGCAAGTTGGCCTGCATCAGGCGTGTGGTCATGTAGGCATATAACTCATCCAGGCGATCCAGTTCTTCGGGGTTTTCCGCCTTTTCCCGGTCCAACCCTTCACGCAAGCCACCAATAATGTCGATAGCCTTACCCAGCAAGATACCCTTTTGAGCAACGTCTCCACGACTGATTGCACCCTTTGCCTGAGCCATGCGGTCAAGCCCGCCCTCCATCAGCATTTGCACCAAACGATGAGGGGTTGCCTCGGAAATTTGGGCATGGGAATTGACCTTCTGGTACTGGCGAAGGGCTCTCATCGGGTGCATGGGAAATCCTCAGTGAACTTGGTGCAACAGTGGCAGCATACCTAGGTAATCGGCACTGCCCCGGCTTTCTTTAGGGTGATCAATCGTCGCTATTGGACTTGTTCAGTGCGTTGAGTGTAGCCATCACGCTGTCACTACTGGCTTTGAGCTGGGCAACTAGCGTATCCATAGCATTGTACTTTTTGGTCAAGGTTTCGGTCAGCGATTCGATGCGGCGATCGAGTGCCTCCTGGGAGGACTCGAGCTCCTTAAGCTGCGCAGTCAGGCTGGTCTGCCGCGAGGCAAGGATGCCCCCCGTCTTGGCATAGCCCTCAGTCGCCGAGGTCATACGGGTCAACAAGCCTTCTTTGCCAGTGAACAGGTCACTGATATCGGCGGCATGGGTTTTTACCGCGTCGTTCCATTTAGTCTCATTCAGCTCCAGCAGCCCGGTTTTCTGGACTGTATTTATACCCAGTTGAGACAAGGTCTTCAAACCGCCCTCACCCACCGAACGTGTCAGCTCGCTGCGGATCGAGTTGACCATCGAACGCATCGTGGCATCCCCAGTCAGTGCGGCGCCGGTGGTGCTACTGCCATCAGCGCCCGCCGTTACCTTTGTTACGCTGTTGATAGACGTCATCAGCGCATTGTAGGCAGTGATGAACGACTGCACGGAGGTCTTGAGGGTATCGGTGTTATTGCTGACCGAGAGCGAAACCTTACCCTCTTTGACCAGCTCGATATTCACACCACTTACTGCATCAGTCACCGAGTTGGAGGCTGATTCAAGCTCAAGACCATCGAGCTTGTACTTGGCATTCTGTGGAACGGCAATGGTCTTGGTATCGACTGCCAAGTCAGAGCCACCACCCAATGTCAGTTCGGTACCCGCCCCCATCTTGGTCGAAGAAAACACCAGACGCGAACCACTGGCATCGGTCACGATGTTGGCAGTGACACCCTTGGACTGCAACTGGCTATTGATACTATCCCGCGTCTGCTGCAACGTTGCCCCGTCCGCAATGTTGACGCTATAGGTGGTATCGCCCTGACCGATAGTCAGGGTCTGCGCCTGGCCGCTACTGTTGATCACCGCAGATGCGCCACTGTATACCTTGGTGGAAATCTTAGAAGCGGTAGCCAACTGGGTCACTTCTAACGAGTACGTTCCTGTCGACACACCATCGGCGATGGTGATATTGGCCACCGCCTTGTCAGAAGACGTCGCGCTCAGGCCGTTGAAGCTTGTAGCGGTATTGAGCTTGGCAATCGCGGACCGATAAGTGTCGAGTGCACTTTTGACAGTGCCAATGGCCGACAAGGACGTAGTCGCCTTCTGAGTCTGGGTATTGATCTGCGCCTGCTTAGGTGCTTTTTCGGCAGCCGTGAGGGCCGCGACGATTTCATCGATCTTAAGGCCAGAACCCAGGCCGGTAATGGTTGCACTCGCCATCTTTAACTTTCCTTTTCGGTGACCGTCGAACATTCGACGAAAACGCGTCCGTGCGGCTTTACAACAAAAGCCGTGCCAACTCAGGCCTGGGTGTCGAACAACAGGCTGCCGGCATCCTTGAGGTTTTCCGCCAGTTTCAGCGCCACTTCCGAAGGCAGCTGGCGGATGACTTCGCCACTTTGACGGGCTATGACTTTGACCACCACCAGACCGGAGGCTTCATCGATCGAAAAGTCAAGTTGTCGCTCTGAAGCCTTTACGAAGTCCTGGATCGCATTTACAGCGGTTTCCAGCTCTTTTCGCGCTACAGGCTTAGATTCTTTGGCGACAGGCTCGTCAGCTGCCTGTTCGCTTGCTTGCCGCTTGCTCGTCGACGTGTCGGGCGCAGCGGAGGCGGGATAGGACAGGCCCAGTTTCACGCTCATATCCATTTCTTACACCTCTTTTCTTGGAAAGACGAAAGGGTACGTCGCCGTACCCTTCGTCAAACTACTCAGCTTTTGAAATTAGCCCAGCAGTTTCAGTACCGACGACGGCAGCTGGTTGGCCTGAGACAGGATCGCAGTGGAAGCCTGTTGCAGGGTTTGCTGCTTGGTCAGCTCGGCGGTTTCCGAAGCGAAGTCGGCGTCCTGCACACGGCTGCGGGCCGCAGTGGAGTTTTCCGAGATGCTTTGCAGGTTAGAAACGGTGCTGTTGAAACGGTTTTGCACCGCACCCAGCTGGGCGCGCTGGCTGTCTACCTGCTGAATGGCCGAGTCCAGTGCCTGTACAGCCTGCTGCGACGAGTCAGCAGTCAGGATGCTCAGGTCGGACATGGTGGTATTCTGAGCGGCTGCTGTGGTGGAGCCCGCAGTCAGACCCAGCATGGTCAGGCCGGTACCGGCGCTGCCTTCAGAGATCTTGATGTCCTTGTCAGAGAACAGGGAGATCTTGTCGGCACCGGCTGTGGTCACTTTGGAAGCAGTGACACCGGTGCTGGCGCTGTTGATCGACGAAATGATTTCGTCCATGGTGGAGCCTTGGTTGAACTTGACTTCAACGCCGTTGATGTTCAATGAGGTGTTGGCGGTCAGCTTAGTTTCGGTGGTGCCGCCCGACAGACCCAGAGCTGCGAGGGTACCTGGACCGTCAGTACCTGCCCCATCGGCCAGAGTGATAGCCTTGCCAGTAGCTTTACCAGTTCCATCAACCGAGTCCAGCTGCAGACGACCATCACTGGTCAGGCTGGCAGAAACACCGGTGTTTGCGGTTTGTGCGTTGATTTTCGAAACAACGCTCGTAGCGCCACCGAGCGGATCCTGAGCAGCCAAGGCAATCGATACACCGTTGATGCTGATTTCAGCATCGTTATTCAGCTTGGCATTTTTCGCTGCGGTAACTTCGGTACCCGAGATACCAGCAATCACGCCTGCCGCCGAAGCAGAAGCAGTGAATGCCTTCTTCGAAGTCAGTTGCAAATCGCCATTGGAGTCTTTGACTGCAGTTACGCCGGTATCCGAAGTCTTGGCATTGATTGCTGCAACAGCACCGTCGATATCAGTGCCGTTGGCCAGCGCGATATCAGTACCATTCAGAGTCAGCGTCTGATCAGCGGTAGTAGTGGTGTATGCACCACCAACTTGGTAGTTCAGCGAACCAGTAACCGAAGCCTTCATCTGGGTAGCGACACCAGCAACGTTGGCCTCGCTGTAGGTACCTTTCAGACCGGTAGCGCTCAGGTTGCTCATGCCGAACGAGATGGTTTCGTTAGCGTTGGCGCCAACCTGGAACGAAGTGCTGCCGAACGAGCCGTCCAGGAGGTTACGGCCACCAAAGGTGGTGGTGCTGGCGATACGGTTCAGTTCGCCGGTCAGGGCAGTGAATTCTTGCTGCAGGGAAGCACGGTCGTCATCGCTGTTCGAGCCGTTGGCGGATTGCAGGGCCAGTTCGCGCATACGCTGCAAGATGTTGGTGGATTCCTGCATCGCGCCTTCAGCGGTCTGGGCGATGGAGATACCGTCGTTGGCGTTTTTCACGCCGACGGCCAGGCCTTTGACCTGGCTGGTCAGACGGTTGGCGATCTGCAGGCCAGCGGCGTCGTCTTTGGCGCTGTTGATTTTCAGGCCAGAGGACAGGCGGGACATGGAGGTGCCCAGCGCGTCGGAAGCACGGTTCAGGTTCTTCTGAACGCCCAAGGAGGTGATGTTAGTGTTAACGGTCAAAGCCATGACGAATTCCTCGTTGTATGGATACTGCGGCTTCCGGCCCTGGCGACAGCCGGGTGTGGCCTAGAGAACCTTCGTAATGGTTATCGTCGGGTGTGCGGGTTGCTTGAGGGTTTTTTCAAAAAAAAAATACTGGCATGGGGCCAGCCCTGAGAAATCAAGGGGTTAAGGGCGGTTTATTGGCGTCAAAAACTGTTCAGAATGGGCTGAATGCCTCATCCCGTCTGTAGACCGGCGAAGCCGGTGCCATAGACCGAGTTGCCTTCTTCGCGGGTGAACCCGCTCCTACAATGGACTGCGTCAGGCATACATTTATTTTCGGCAGAAAAAAAGCGCCGGGCGGTGGCCGCCGGGCGCTTTTAGGGGCTGACTGGGATCAGTCGCGGTACAGGATGGCCGAGCCCCACGACAGGCCCACGCCAAAGCCACTGATCGCCACGCGCTTCCAGCTGCCATCGAGCATGTGCTTCTGCAGCAGCAGCGGAACACTGGAGGACACCGTATTGCCGGTTTCCAGCATGTCCTTGACGAACTTCTCCGGGTGTTGCTCTTCAAAGCGTCGCGCCACGGCGTCGACAATCGCCGCACTGCCCTGGTGGATGCAGAAGGCGTCGATATCCGACGACTTCAGGCCGCTGGCATCCAGCAGCTCGTGCAGGTGCGCTGGCACCTTGATCAGGGCGAAGTTGAATACCTGGCGGCCGTTCATGAAGAACTTGCCGTCGCTGACTTTCAGGTGCTCAGCCCCGGAACCGTCAGTGCCGAAACGCGCCTGGCCCAGGTTCCATACCGCGTTTTCACCCATCCAGGTGGCCGTGGCGGCGTCGCCGAACAGCATGGTGGTGTTACGGTCTTCCGGGTCGACGATCTTCGAATACGGGTCGGCGGTGATCAGCAGGCCATTCTTCAGGCCTGCCGCTTCCATGAAGCCTTTGATCGCATACAGGCCATACACATAGCCGGAGCAGCCCAGTGACACGTCGAACGCCGCCACGCGGGTAGACAGGCCAAGTTTGCTCTGGACGATGGCTGCGGTGTGCGGCAGGCCTTCTTCGTCGCCGTTCTGGGTGACCACGATCAACGCATCGATCGATTGCGGATCAAGGTCGGGGTTGCTGGCGAACAGTGCCTGGGCGGCCTCTACGCACAAGTCGGAGGTTTCTTGCTCTTCGGCCTTGCGCGGCAAGAACGACGCACCGATCTTGCCGAACATGAACTCTTCGTCCTTGCCGAACTTCGCACCCTGAACGTAGTTGTCCAGGCCAGCGGTGGGCACGTAACTCGCAATGCTTTTGATGCCAATCATTCTGGCTTCCCAATGAAAACAGCCAAAGACCACCACTCGATGAATTGAGGGCGCCAAATACCGGAGCGACCACCGCCAGGGGTTGTAGCCAGGGCTCGCCTGCGCACCGGTAACAAAATGCTGCAACAGCTGCTGCATAGAATACAGGGAAGATGAGCGTTTTGACTCATTGGTCACATTGAAATGCTACGAAAGCCGTGGCGAGGGTGTGGGGACTGGGGAATTTGCGGAATGACCGGGCGGGCACTGGACCCCGAATGATCAGCTTCGCAGCAGATATCGATGGGGCCGCTTCGCGACGCAAGGCCGCTCCCACGAATACGCAACCTTCAGGAGAAAGGACGACCTGGACTGCCCCCAAGAAGCTGGACACCAATCCAACCCTTGGGAGCAGTCCAAATACGCCGCCCTCAGGAGAGAGGAGGACCTGTGGGAGCGGCCTTGTGTCGCGATAGGGCTGCGCAGCAGCCCCAGGATCAGGCAGGCAGATTAGATCTTGTCGAACAGGCTTAGCTGAGAAATGCGCGCAAACGCCGACTGCGAAGCCTCAAGCATGGCCTGCTGCAGGGTCAGCTGAATGGTGGCCGAGGCCATGTCAGTATCGCCAATGGCACTTTGTGTGCTTTGGTTGGCCAGCCCCAGGCTTTCGTTTTCCTGCGCCTGAATATCCAGCGAGTTGCCCCGCGCACCGATCGAACCACGGGTAATGTCGATACGATCCCGGGCACTGGCCAGGTTGGAAATCGCCGAGTCGGTGGCGGTTTTCAGTGCAGCCTGCGCCTCGGGTGTGTCCAGTGGCTTTTCCAGAGCGCTGCGTAGCTGGCCCAGGGTATCCAGTACGTTCTGCGTGCGATGGGTATTGGCATTGACCGAGAACTGGTCGCCTTGCTTCGGCGCGCTGTCGAACTGGTAGGTAACGCCTGCCACCGTCACTGCGTTGCCCGCCCCTACTGTACCCGAGCCAATCGGCTTGCTTTCGGCACTGTACGGCTGCGCATACAACGAATACTCGGTGTCGCTGGTGAAGCGGATCACCGCGCCGTTGCTTGGGAAGGTGCTACGGTAAGCTTCCGGGTCGGTGACGCTGGTGCCGGTCACCTGCGCCGTCGACGGGTTACCCGCGCTACGCGTCGCCGTAAGGGTATCGGGCTTGGCTTCGAGGGTGAACACATGGCCGGCAACGACGGCGTCAGCATCGTCACCTTCCGCCAGGTTCAGGTTGATCTCGAAGTCGACACCGCGCAGCGAGATCATCTTGCCGCCTTCGGTATTGACGTCGAACTTGCCCTTGCCGGCGGTTTCATTGGTGATGTCATTGCCGGCGGCATCCCTCACGCTGTACTCGGTGGCACTGGTGAAGGTGACAGAATACGGCTGACCAGCGGCAAACTGATTGCCGTAGGTGGTGGCCGAGGTCAACAGGCCGCCAGACAGTAATACCTTACCGTCATCCGGCGACGGTGCTACCAGGCTCGACTGGGTGCGGCTGTTGTTGGTGGCCTGGTCGAAAATGCTGTAGCCGGTGTCGTTGGTCGCCAGGCGCAAGGTGTCGGACACCTGCAGGCTCAGCTGGGTCTGGTCGCCCTGGTAGCTGTAGGTGCCGTCGGCGTTGCGCACATAGGGCGGGGTCGACGACTTGGAGCCGCCAAACATGTAGTCGCCGTTGGCATCGCGCGAGTTCAGCAGACCGAACACGTTGGCTTCGATTTCCTTGATCTCGCTGGCGATCGAGGTACGGTCGGCATCGCTCAGGCCCCCGTTACCCGCCTGGATCGCCAGCTCGCTGGCACGCTGCAGGGCATCGTTGATGGTCGATAGCACGCTCTCTTCCTGCAGCAGGGCGTTCTTGACCGTGGTCATGTTTCCGCTGTACTGCTCCAACAAGGCGCTCTGTTGCTGCAGCACCAGCAAGCGCGCAGCGCCGACCGGGTCGTCACCGGCCGACTGGATGCGCGATTTGGAGGTGACCTGTTCGGTAATCTTGGCCAAGTTGGAGTAGTTCTGGGAGTAGCTAGTGGCGCTGGTCTCATAGAACTGAGCAGTTGAAATACGCACGGTCCGCTACTCCTTACAGGGCGTTGATCAGGGTGGAGAAGGTTTCTTGCGCCGCCTTGATGATCTGCGACGACGCTGTGTAGTAGTGCTGGAACTTCACCAGGCTGGCCGCTTCGTCATCGAGGTTGACGCCCGACACCGCGCTGCGGCTCTCGGTCGCAGACTTGAGCACTGCCTGGGTCGCCGTGGTGTCAATGGTGGCCTGGCTGGCCTTGGCCCCTACCCGCTCGACCAGCGAGGCGTAGGCCGAGGTGAAGCTGGTACCGGTGCCGGAATTGGTGCCCACGGTCGACTTGGTCTGCAGGTCCAGCAGCGCGTTGGCATTGCGGTTGTCCGCCTTGCCGTCGGCATTGAACGACAGGGTAAAGCTGTCATTGGCCGCAGGGCTGCCACCGATTGTGGTCTCGACGGCAAAGGTACGCGGGTTACCGCTACCATCCAGAATCGGGTCGCCGGCCGCATCCAGCATCGGCACGGCGATGGACAACTTGTTGTCCTGCCCAGGCACCACGCTGCCGGTACCAATCTGGGTACCCTTGGCGTCGAACAGCTTGTAGCCCTGGGAGCCACCGCTGGCAGCGTCGAACACCACGCGCACCGGCATCGAATCGCGAATCGACTGCTGGATCAGCGCGGTATCGGCACCGCCATAGATATCCAGCGATTCGCCCAGCGTAGGTTGGGTGATGGTGCCGGTACCGCTGTTGCCACTGCCTGCCGCAGCACTGATCGGCCCGGCGAAGGCCAGCTTGTTGGCATCGGTCAAGGTCGTGGTAATGCTCCCGGCAGCTGCACGGGTGGGGATGACCTTGAAGCTGTCGCCGGCCGCCAGGCCGCCGCCTTTCAACGCCAGGCTGAATCCATCGATCACCGGTGCCGGGTCGGTATTCAGGTCGAAGCTGCCCATGTCGGTGCCGTCCGAGCGACGCACACTGTACTGGTTGGCGCTGGTGAACTTCACCTCGTAGTCGTAGGTGGTCAACGCACCGCTGTTGGCGATGGTGACATCCAGATTGCCGGAGCCTGCACTGTTGTTCGACGAGGCCAGGCTGCGCTGGGCAATGGCGGTGGCGCTGTTGATGCTGGAGAACAGCGAGCTGCCGAACTGGCCGTTGGCATCCAGGCCCTGCCCCAGCTGGCTATTGATGCTGTCGGCGACGACCAGGGCAACGCGACCAAGCTCGTTCATCGACGGCGTCAGCACGTCCTGGCGATAACGCAACAGGCCGCCAATGGCGCCACCGGACACCACCGAGGTCACGTCTGAGCTGAACGAGTCATAGTTGATGCGCAGGGCAACCTGGCTCTTGTCGGCCACACCCGGCTCCACCGACAAGGTGTTGGCCTTGGTTCCGGTGACCAGCGATTGGCCACTGCCCAGGTACACGTCGTAGTTGCCATCACGCTCCTGCACCGTCACCCCTACCAGCTCGTTGAGCTGGCGCACGGCTTCGCTGCGCGCATCCAGCAGGCTGTTGGGGCTGTTGCCGGAGGCGCTGGCCGCGGTGATCTGCTTGTTGTACTCGGCAATGTTGGCGGTGAGCTTGTTCACCTGGCCGGCCATGGTGTCGAGCTGGGAGTTGATCGTGGCGTTCTGCTGGGTCAGCTGGGTGCTCACCGCGTTAAAACGGTTGCTCAGGGTTTGCGCCTGGGTCAGCAGCAACTGACGCGAGGCAACGTCACCCGGTTTCGCCGCTGCAGTCTGCAGCGCCGAGAAGAAGGCGGTAAGGACCGAGCTGATGCCGGTGTCACGGTCGGCCAGCAGTTTGTCGACGCTGGTGATCTGATCCTGGAACGTCACCGAGTCTGCCTGCAACGAGGTGGCCGTCTGCAACTGGTTGTCCAGGTAGGAGCTGTAGATGCGACGCACATCCGCCAGCGTGGTGCCGGTACCCAGGAACCCTGCGCCTATGTTGTGCGAAGGCCCCGCCGCCTGAACCGTCTGCTGGCGCGAGTAGCCACTGGTCGCGGCGTTGGCGATGTTGTTACTGGTTACCGACAAGGCCGCCTGGCTGGCACTCAGGCCACTCAGGCCGATGGAAATCAGGCTCGACATGATTTAGTCCTTTTATAAGTTCGTGGTTCTGCCAGCCATGGCGTATTGCGGGGTTGACTGCATTTGCTGGGCGATGCTGATGATTTTCTTCGCATAGCCCGGGTCGGTCGCATAACCTGCTTTTTGCAGCTCTCTTGCAAACTGCTCAGGGTTATCGGCCGCATCCAGCGCACCTTGATAGCGAGCATTGCTCTGCAGCAAGGTAACGAGATCGTGGAAGCTGTCCTGGTAGGAGTCGTAGCTGCGGAACGCCGCGGTTTCCTTGACGAACTGGCCATCGCGGAATTCGCTGGTGATCGCCCGCGCCTGCTCGCCTTGCCAGTTGCCGGTGGCTTTGATGCCGAACAGGTTGTGGCTGCTGCTGCCGTCGCTGTTGCGCATCACCGACTTGCCCCAACCGGTTTCCAGCGCGGCCTGGGCCACCAGGTAGCGTGGGTCGACACCAATGCGCCGGGCGGCCTGCTCGGCCATTGGCAGCATGGTGGCGACGAAGGCGTCGCTGTCGGTGAAAGCCTTGTTCGGCGCCAGCGGTGGCTGGGCCACGGCACGGCCGACAATGCGCAGGCCGTTGTCCGGCACGGCGAAGGCCTTGGCTACTGCCTGACCGTCACGGGCAGGCACGGCGGCGTTATTGGCAGTTTCCGCCGACGGCACGATACCGGCCAACAGGCGGTCGGTGAGTTTGCTTGGCAGGGCCAGGCGCCGCGCGTTGAGTGCAGCAACGTCGTTGCGCGTAGCGGACGAGGCCATGGCATGCGCTGGCTCCGCCACCTTGTTGCCCCACAATGCCGGGCCACCGCTATCGACGCGCGGGAACGGGCTGGTATTGATCGACGCACTGCGGCCCTTGGTCAGCTGGCGCACCAGCACGTCCTGCAAGCCGATGCCGCCACCTTCGCGGGACATGCTCACGGCCAACTGCTGGTCGTACATGTCGCGGTACTGCTTGACCGTTTCGGTGTTCATCGGGTTGTCGTCGGCCAGCACGTCACTGGCCTTGCGCGAGGCCTTGAGCATTTCGCTGATGAACAGCGACTCGAATTCCTGGGCCACCTTGCGCACATTGGCTTCGCTGTCGCGATCGCCGTGCTTGAGGGCACTCAGACGGTTGAGGTCGGTGTAGGCGCCGCTGTCGGCACTACCGGATACCTGGCTTTTGATATTCATCCGCGCCGTCCTCAGATCACGATCAGGTCGGCCTGCAAGGCGCCGGCCTGTTTCAAGGCTTCGAGGATCGCCATCAGGTCGCCGGGCGCTGCGCCCACCTGGTTCACCGCGCGGACGATTTCATCCAGCGTGGTGCCTGGGCCGAACTTGAACATCGGCTTGGCTTCCTGCTCGGCATTGACCCGCGAGCGTGGCACCACGGCAGTCTGGCCATTGGAGAAGGCCCCCGGCTGGCTGACGATCGGGTCTTCGGTGATGGTCACGGTCAGGCTGCCGTGGGTAACCGCCGCCGGCGACACCTTGACGTTCTGGCCGATGACGATAGTGCCGGTACGCGAGTTGATGATGACCTTGGCCACCGCCTGGCCCGGGTCGATTTCGAGGTTTTCGAGGATCGACAGATAATCCACGCGCTGGCTTGGGTCCATCGGCGCGCTGACCCTTACCGAACCACCATCAACGGCCTGGGCCACGCCAGGGCCGAGCAGGTCGTTGACCTTGTCCACGATGCGCTTGGCGGTCGTGAAGTCGGGGCGATTGAGGTTCAGGGTCAGGGTATTGCCCTGGTTGAAGCCGCTCGGTACCGCACGCTCGACACTGGCACCACCCGGGATACGGCCAGCCGACGGCACGTTGACAGTGATCTTCGAGCCGTCACGGCCCTCGGCGTCAAAGCCACCCACGACCAGGTTGCCCTGGGCAATGGCGTAAACGTTGCCGTCGATACCCTTGAGCGGGGTCATCAACAGGCTGCCGCCGCGCAGGCTCTTCGAGTTACCGATCGACGACACGGTGATGTCCACCACCTGGCCCGGCTTGGCGAACGGTGGCAGGTCGGCATGCACCGACACTGCGGCAACGTTCTTCAGCTGCACGTTGCCGGAACCGGCCGGCACCTTGATGCCGAATTGCGACAGCATGTTGTTGAAGGTTTGCAGGGTGAACGGCGTCTGGGTGGTCTGGTCACCCGTGCCATTGAGGCCTACCACCAGGCCGTAACCAATCAACTGGTTGGAACGTACGCCAGAGATGCTGGCAATGTCCTTCAGGCGCTCGGCCTGGGCAGCGAAGGCGCAGGACAAAAGCAGGGTTGTGGCAATCAGCTGCCTCACGTTGAACATGGTCATCCGTACTCAGAAAGGCCAAAGCGGGCTGATGAAGAAGCGGTCCAGCCACCCGGGCTGGCTGGCATCGGCGAACGAACCGGTACCGGAGTAGGTGATGCGCGCGTCGGCCACACGGGTGGACGGCACGGTGTTGTCGGTGGCGATATCGTCAGCGCGAACCATGCCGGCAATGCGCACCAGCTCTTCGCCGGTGTTCAGGGTCAGCCACTTCTCGCCGCGCACGGCGATGATGCCGTTGGGCAGTACCTCGGCCACGGTGACGGTGATCGAACCGGTCAGCGTGTTGCCCTGGGTGGCCTTGCTGTCGCCCTTGGTCGCGCGATCGCCGCTATAACCGGCCTCCAGCGAAAGGTCACCGCCACCGAACGGATTATTGGTGTTGGGCGTGCTACCAAACAGCGAAGTCAGGCCGATGTCGGTCTTGCTGGTCTTGGCGATCTGCGAGCCCGCGTTCTTGCTGGCGGACGTGCGCTCATTGAGCGTGATGGTGATGATGTCACCCACCCGGAACGCCTTGCGGTCGCTGTACAGGTTCTGCTCGAAACCGGCCTGGTAGATCGAACCGTTGTTGGCCGCTGCCGGCAACGGGGTGCGCGGCAACACCGGCGCATAGTACGGGTCGTTGGGCTTGGGCGTCGGTGCGACGCAACCTGCCAGCAACACCGCCCCCCCCAGGGCGAAAACGGACAACAGACGATTCATGACACTTACCTCACGGGCGCAGCTGAGTGACAGGGCTTAGAGCTGTTGAGTAACGAACGACAGCATCTGGTCGGCCGTGGAAATGACTTTGGAGTTCATCTCGTAGGCACGCTGAGTGGTGATCATGCTCACCAGCTCTTCCACGGTACTGACGTTGGAGTTCTCCAGCGTCTGCTGCAAGGTGGTGCCAAAACCGTTCAGGCCTGGGGTGCCGACCTGAGGCGCGCCACTGGCGGCGGTCTCGAGGAACAGGTTGTCGCCGATCGCCTGCAAGCCAGCCGGGTTGATGAAGTCGGCGGTCTGGATGTTGCCGATCACCTGTGCAGCCGGGTTGCCGGCGGTGGTGATCGACACGGTGCCGTCCTGGCCAACGGTGAAGGTCTGGGCGTCGTTAGGCACGACAATGGCAGGCTCCAGGGCGTAGCCGTTGTTAGTGACGATCTGGCCGTCGGAGTTCAGGTGGAAGGTACCGTCACGGGTATACGACACGGTGCCGTCCGGCTGCAGGATCTGGAAGAAACCGCGGCCGTTGACTGCCATGTCCAACGGGTTGTCGGTGGTTTGCAGGCTGCCGGCAACGAAGCTTTTCTGGGTGCCCACGATACGCACACCGGTACCGACCTGCAGGCCCGAGGGCAGCTCGCTGTCCTGGGTCGACTGGGCACCAGGCTGGCGCTTGATCTGGTAGAGCAGGTCTGCGAATTCGGCGCGATCACGCTTGAAGCCGGTGGTCGAGACGTTGGCCAGGTTGTTGGAAATGACCGTCAGGTTGGTGTCCTGAGCGGACAGGCCGGTTTTAGCGACCCAAAGAGCCGGAAGCATGTGAGTTCTCCTCGTGCGCCTGTTTTACGGCACCCGTTCAAAAGTGATTAGCCGATTTGCAAAACCCGAGCCATGGCTTCGTCGCCTTCCTTGGCCGTATTCATCATCTTGACGTGCAGTTCGAACTGGCGGGACAGCGCCAGCACCGAGGTCATTTCCTCGACAGCGTTGACATTGCTGCCTTCCAGGAAGCCAGCCACCACCCGCACGTTGACGTCGGCATCGGCCGGCTGGCCGGAAGTGGTATGGATCAGACCGTCCAGGCCCTTCGTCAGGCCTTTGGTGTCCGGGTTGACCAGTTTGATGCGGTCGACCTCGGCCATCACCCGCGGGTCTTCACCCATGGAGCGGATGCTGATGGTGCCGTCGGCACCCACTTCCACTTTCTGCTCCGGCGGGATGGCGATCGGGCCACCGTTGCCGATCACCGGCATGCCATTGCCGGCACGCAGCACACCGAGGGCATCGATGTTCAGGCTACCGGTACGCACATAGGCTTCGCTGCCGTCCGGCGCCTGCACGGCGATAAAGCCTTTGCCGGTCACCGCCACGTCAAGGTCGCGGCCAGTTTCGACCAACGGGCCTTCACTGAAGTCGGTGGCCGGGCGCTCGGTCATGGCGAATGCACGCGCCGGAAAGCTGTCACCGAACACCGGCATCGAGCGGGCCTGCTCCAGGTCGCGCTGAAAACCGTTGGTGGAAATGTTCGCCAGGTTGTTGGCGTGGGCCTTCTGCGCCAGCGCGTTCTGGCTGGCGCCGGTCATGGCCACATAAAGCAACTTGTCCACAGTTTCTCCTCTGCGCGTAGCTGCCGCGCTGTCACTGGGCAGGTTCCAAGCAATAATTGAACCAAGTCTGAAACACCCGGTTTACGGGGCTTTCAGCGCGGCAAGGGGCAATAACCGTCAGTTTGTCGGCGGATGTTTGCCGCCTGCGGCAAGGGCTTGCTCAATGGGCGCGGCAGGCGGCGTTGTTGTAGGGGCCAGAGTGGCGCACCCAGCCTTTGCCCGGGTTGTGGGCCGAACACAGGTAGCGGCCGGTGACCAGGCTTTGCCATTGATAGAACGGGGCGGGGGCAGCGGGGGCAGGCAGAACCAGCACCAGCAAGGGGAACAAGGCCAGTAACGACAGCCGCTTCATTCGCGTGAACCTTCACATTCTTGGGGCCGCTTTGCGGCCCCAATTACAAACACCAAAGCCAATACAATCATCAGGTCATCTGAATGATGGTCTGCATGATGGTGCTTTCAGTGGAAATGGTCTTGGCATTGGCCTGGTAGTTGCTCTGCGCCTTGATCAGGTTTACCAGCTCGCCGGTCAGGTCGACGTTGGAGTCCTCCAGGGCACCACCGGAAATCTGGCCGAGGGTACCGGTGTCCGGAGCGCCGATCACCGGCACGCCCGAGGCATAGGACTCTTTCCAGTTGGTACCGCCAATCGGCGTCAGGCCCTGCAGGTTGGCGAAGTTGGCAATCGCCACCTGGCCGATCACCTTGTCCTTGCCGTTGGTGAAGCTGGCAAACAGGTAGCCGTTCTGGTCGATGCTCAGCCCCGACAGCTCACCGGTGGCGAAGCCATCCTGGGTTTTGGCGATTTCTGCGGACGACGCGTTGTATTGGGTGGCACCCAGCATGTCCAGCTTCACACCGTCCGCGTTGGCGATGGCGCCATTGGCCGACCACTCTCCAGCGGCGTTTTTCTGCGCCGGGATCCAGTCGTTGAGCTGGAAGATCTTGTCTTCGCCAATGCTCAGGCCGCCCGCGACGTCACCCGCAGTCATTGCATCCTTGTCCAGCGTACCATCGGACTTGAACGGCACGGCGTTGACCAGCGGCGTGGTGGAGGCCGGATTGGCCGGGTTGCGGCCATCGATAGTGGTGTGCATGGACCAGGTATTGGTCGCGTCGTCCTTGATGAAGTACTGGTTCATCTGGTGTTCATTACCCTGGCTGTCGAACACCGGGGTATTGAACGTGAAGTTGTAGGAACTGGCATTGGTGGGATCGAAGGGCGTCACCGACGGGGAGGTCGCAGCCGAGTTCAGGTTGATCTTCTCGGTGATGAGGCTGGTCGGCTTCGGCGTCAGGTTGGAAGTATCGATCTGCAGGTCAGTCAGGATGCCCTGGATGATCTTGCCGTCCTCGCCGACCGCATAACCCTGCAGGTTGGCACCCGAAGCATTCACCACATAACCGGCCTTGTCGCTGTAGAAAGCGCCCGCACGGGTGTAGATCTTCGAGCCGTTGTCGTTCAGGGCAAAGAAGCCGTTGCCATCGATAGCCATGTCCAGCGCCTGGCCGGTGGCGTTGATATTGCCTGGCGTGAACAGCTGCGACACCGCGGCAGTCTTTACCCCGGTGCCGATCACGGTCTTGCCCGCGCTGGTGCCGCGAATGGAGTTGGAGTACTGGTCGGCGAACTCGGCACGCGACGACTTGAAGCCGGTGGTGGCAACGTTGGCAATGTTGTTGCCGGTAACGTTCAGGGCCTTGTTTGCTGCATAGAGGCCGCTAAGGCCGATATTGAAAGACATGTGTAACTCCTGTCGTTTTGCTCAGGCCCTAGATGCCGATGCTTTGGATTTTGGAAAGCGCAACACTGCCCAGCCCGGCCAGGTTGAGCGTCATCTCCGAACCGTTGCTACCCATGGTCACACTGGTAACCGAGGCCGGCAGGTTGGTGGTCATGGCCGTGGCCTTGCCATCGATCGAGGCGGTGGCCTTGAAGGTGTAGGTCCCGGCGGCCGCGACTTCACCGTCATCGTTCAGGCCATCCCAGGTAAAGTCGATGCTGCCAGACTTCTGGGTACCGAGTTCGATGGTGCGCACCAGCTTGTCGTCCTTGTCGTAGATCCCCACCGAGGTGGAGGTACTGGACGACGTCAGGTTGACCGAGCCCTTCATGTCCTTGCTGGTATCGACCACAGCCTTGTCGGTCTGGACAATGACATTGCGCCCGACCAGCGAGGAGGCCTGCAAGGCCTGGGAAGATTGCAGCCCGGCCGCGATGTAGGTCACAGCGTCGTTCAGCGACTGCATGCTTTCCAGGCTGCTGAACTGCGCCAACTGGGCCACGAACTCGCCGTTTTCCTGCGGGTCGAGCGGGTTCTGGTTCTGCATCTGGGTGACCAGCAACTGCAGGAACGCGTCCTTGCCCAGCGCGCTGCCGGCGGCGCCGGTAGAGCTGTCAGTCTTGGACGTCTGCTTCTGCAGCGAGGTCAGGTATGCGCTGCCGACGTCTGTAGTGGAATTGGTGGTGGTCATGTCGGCTTCCTATCACTGCCCCAGGGTCAGCACTTTCTGCATCATGTTCTTGGCCGTGTTCATCAGTTCAGCGTTGGTCTGAAACGCGCGGCTGGCGGAGATCATGTCAGCCATCTCCTCGACCACATTGACGTTCGGGTAGTAGACGTAGCCGTCCTTGTTCGCCGCCGGGTGGTTCGGCTCGTAGCGTGCTTCAAGGGTGCTCTGGTCTTCGACGATGCCTTTTACCTGCACGCCCTGCCCTGCCTCGCCCTGGTCTTCGAACAGCGACTGGCTGCTACCGGCCTGCGCATTCTGGAAGGTGGTGGCGAACACCGGGTGGCGGGCGCGGTACGTCTGGTCGATGCTCGAAGACACGGTCTCGGCGTTGGCGATGTTGGACGCCACGGTGTTCAGACGCGTGTTCTGTGCGCTCATGCCGCTACCGGCAATGTTGAAGACACTGGAAAGGGACATGGTCATTCTCCCCGCAGGGCGGAAACCAGCCCTTTGAATTTACTGTTGAGCAAGGTGAAGCTGGCCTGGAAGCCAATCGCGTTTTCCGTGTAGTTCGATTGCTCGATCTGCGCATCCACGGTGTTCTGGTCGATCGACGGCTGCAGCGGCGTGCGGTACTTGAGGGTTTCATCGGCCATGGCCAGGCCCTCAGCTTCGATGTGCCGGCTGTTGGTCCGGTCAAGGTTGAAGCGGCCGCCGCTCTGCTGCTTGTCGCTTTCGGCTGCGAGCACCGAGGCGAAGTCCATGTCACGGGCCTTGTAGTTGGGCGTGTCGGCGTTGGCGATGTTGTTGGCCAGCACTTCAGCGCGCTGGGCGCGGAAGCCCAGTGCCTTTTCGTGAATACCAAGCGCCTTGTCGAAGCTGATGCTCATGTCAGGGAAACCTTCAGAGGTTGACCGGAATTTCGTTGAGCAAGGTATAGCAAGGGCTGTGCCAACCACTGAAAAGCCCGTATTTATGTGGTTTTGCGGCGCGGTACTGTCAGATTGATGCCAGAAAAGCGGCAAAGGCCTTCCGCCTGAGGTGACAAAAGCGGCAATTGATGGGCGGCAAAAGCGGCAAAACAAAAAATTGACGTCAGTGTTTTCCTGGGCCGGCCTCTTCGCGGGTAAACCCGCTCCTACGGGGAGCTCGGCAGGAACAGCGGATAGGCATACAAAAAGGCCGGCATCTCTCGATACCGGCCTTCGTGCTTACTTGGCCTGGTAGATGATCCCCGGGCTGCACTGCACCATCTGGTAATGGTCCGGCAAGCCGTTCAGCGCTTCCGAGGCGCCGAGGAACAGGTAGCCACCGGGCTTGAGGGTACTGTGAATGCGCAGCAGGATGTCCTTCTTCACCTGCGCCGAGAAATAGATCAGCACATTGCGACAAAACACGATGTCGAACTTGCCCAGACTGGCATAGCTGTCGAGCAGGTTGAACGAGCGGAACTCGACACGGCTGCGAATCGCCGGCTTGACCGCCCAACGCCCCGGCCCCTTTGGATCGAAGTAGCGCTGCAGGCGTTCCTGGGACAGGCCGCGGGCAATCGCCAGGCTGTCGTATTCGCCGGTCTTGCAGTTGGTCAGCATGGTGCCGGAGAGATCGGTGGCGACGATCTGCGCCCCCATCTTCAACTGGCCGAGGTTGCTGCGCTCGAACTCGTCGATCGCCATTGAAATGGAATACGGCTCCTGCCCCGACGAACAGGCCGCCGACCACATGCGCAGGCGCTGGCCGGGGTTGTTGCGGATGAACTCGGGGATCACCTTGTTCTTCAACACCTCGAACGGGTAGGTGTCGCGAAACCACAGGGTCTCGTTGGTGGTCATGGCATCGACCACCTGCTCGCGCAAACCGCCGCGCGGCTGGGCCTGAATGCGCTGCACCAGCTCACCCAGGCTCTTGATGCCCTGTTGTTCCATCAGCTTGTTGAGACGGCTGGAAACCAGGTACTGCTTATTCTCGCCCAGCAGGATGCCACAGGCTTTCTCCAGGAAGACCCGGAACTGTTCGAAATCCAAATTACCCGTAGACACTACTGCCGCCTCTTTTCAATCACTGGTGCCGGAGGGCATGCCCCCGGCTGCTTCAATGCGCTGCCTTGATCCGGTCGACCACCCGCTGGGCCAGGTCGTCCGGCTTGAACTTGGCCAGGAAGTCATCGGCACCGACCTTCTTGACCATTGCCTGGTTGAACACCCCGGAAAGCGAAGTATGCAGGCAGATGTGCAATTTTTGCATGCGCGGATCGCTGCGAATCTCTGCGGTTAGCGTATAACCGTCCATTTCCGGCATTTCAATGTCCGAGATCATCATCAGGAACTCTTCTTCCGGCTTTTTGCCCTCATCCACCAGCTGACGCAGGTAGTTCAGCGCCTGACGGCCATCATTAAGCGCCACTACCTCGACCCCTACGGTCTGCAGGCAACGGCTGACCTGCTTGCGCGCAACCGACGAATCGTCGACGGTCAGGACCCGCATCAACACCGCCTTGTCCTGCACTTCGGCATCTATCACACCGGCCGATACCGACTCGGACGACGGCGACACTTCGGCCAGCACCTTCTCCACGTCGATGATCTCGACCATGCGGTTGTCCACCCGGGTGACAGCGGTCAGGTAGTGATCACGGCCGGTACCCTTGGGTGGCGGATGGATCTCTTCCCAGTTCATGTTGACGATGCGCTCCACCGAATGCACCAGGAAGCCTTGGGTCTTGGTGTTGTACTCGGTGATGATCACGAAGCTGTTGCGTGTGTCTTCCTGCAACGGCCGCAACCCGGTGGCCATCGACAAGTCGAGGATCGGGATGGTCGCCCCGCGAATATTGGCAACGCCACGCACCACAGGGTGCGCCTTGGGCAGCAGGGTCAGCGCAGGGCATTGCAGTACTTCCCTGACCTTGAACACATTGATGCCGTAAAGCTGTTCGCCATTGAGGCGGAACAGCAGCAATTCCAGGCGATTCTGCCCCACCAGCTGCGTGCGCTGGTTGACCGAATCCATAACACCCGCCATGCCAGACTCCTTAACGTTTCAGCCTTTCGTTGCAACTCAGGTAGCGAGTCGGCACGGGCTTTGCTTTTTTGAGTGTCATGCACACGAAAACGACATTTTCCCGACGATTGACACGCCTGCTGACTGGCCCGCTGGCCACGCTGTGCCTGCTGATGCCCGGCGTTCGCACGGTGGCGAACGCGTTCACCTTGCCTGAACAGCTTATCGGTGTCACCCAAGGGTTTCTTGAATTCACCGTTGAAGATTATCTGTCCACCACCCAGACTGCCGGCCGCTATGAAATCCAGGTCAACCCGCTGGACCCACGCCTGCGCATGCCGTTGTGCAGCCAGCAGCTGGACGCCTCACTGGAAAGCCCGGCCCAGCCGCTGGGCCGTGTGACGGTACGGATACGCTGCAACGGCGCAGCACCGTGGACGGTATTCGTGCCGGCCACCGTGCGACTTTTCCGCGACGTGGTGGTGGTGACCCGCCCGCTCAAGCGCGACAACACGGTCGGCGAAGGTGACGTGGCCCTGCGCGAGCGCGATGTCGGTACCCTGGGCCAGGGCTTTCTGACCGAGCTGGACCAGGCGGTGGGCATGAAGATGCTGCGCCCCACGGTGATCGACCAGGTGCTCACCCCGCAACATCTGGAACAGGCCGAGGTGGTGCGCAAGGGTGACCAGGTGGTGATCATTGCCCGCAGTGGCAGCCTGAGTGTGCGCATGCCGGGCGAAGCCCTGAGCAAGGGCGGCCTGAGCGAGCAGATTCGGGTACGCAACCTCAATTCCAAACGCGTGGTCAAGGCCAGGGTGACCGGCCCGGGCCAGGTCGAGGTCAGTATGTAGGCTAGCCACCAGATTGCGCTGGCAGTGAGGAACCGCTTTTCCTAAACTGTGTCAGAAACGGGTTCGCGGGCTTGCCGACAGGCGGCAATGCATTTGTGCCTAAAGTTTATATCGGGTTGGCCGAAAACAAGGCAAGCGTCCAAATACCCAGAGGTTTCTGATCATGGTCATCGACTTCAGTCGTTTGAATAACTCTCCGTCCGTCACGGGCGGCGTGCGCGGCAACACCGCGTCCGGCAGCGCCGAAAAACCGGCAGCCAGCCAGGAAGCGGTGAAAGACACCAGCGCCAGCGGAGAGGCGGTACACCTCAGCCAAGAGGCACAGCAGTTGCAGAAGATCAGCGACAAGCTGCGCGACGAGCCCGTGGTCAACAGCGCCCGTGTGGCCCAGTTGAAGCAGGCGATCGCCGACGGCAGCTACCAGGTCGATGCCGGCCGGGTCGCCAGCAAACTGCTTGATTTCGAAGCCCAGCGCTGACCGTACGGCGCGCTGACTTCACGGACGCCAGAAAAGCCAAGAGTTAGCCATGCACGACACCACCTTGCTGCAACTGATCGAAGATGACATTGCCCCGATGCAGGAATTGCTCGACCTTCTGCACAAGGAAGCAATCGCCCTGCATGGCCGCGACATGCCGCTGCTGGAGCAAATCCTGGCGCGCAAGCAGTCGTTGATCATCTTGCTCGAGCAGCATGGCCAGCGCCGCAGCCAATTGCTCGGCAGCCTGGGCCTGAGTGCCGACCGCACCGGTGTGCAGGCTGTAGCTGCGCAGTCACCCCATGGTGATGTGATGCTGCAGCGGCTCGACATGTTGTCGCAACTGATGGACGACTGCCAGCAGGTCAACCAGACCAATGGCCGGATCATCCAGGTGCAGCAACACGTCACCAACAACCAGATCCGCATCCTTCAGGGCGGCGATTCGCCTTCGCTCTACGATAGCCGTGGCAGCACCTCGCCGCTGGCCAAGCCGCGCGCGCTCAGCCAAGTGTGATTTTTCTATCAAGGCACAGAACATAGTGGCAAAATGCCGTTACTTGCGTGTGTCGCTTTTGCCTGGAGAACAATAAGCTGTGTTCAATGAATCCGATGCCCCGCAACCACCCAAGGTGTTGAGCACCCCCTTGGAGATTGCGGCCAACTTGCGGCAGCTGCAGGAAAGCCACGACCCCCTGATCATCACCTTCCACGACCGCAGCCATCGCTTCCAGAGCTATGTGGTGCACGTGGACCGCGAAAGCAACACCCTGGCACTGGATGAGATGATCCCCCGTGACGGCGAGAAATTCATCGAGAACGGCGAGCACTTCCGTGTCGAAGGCTTCCACGATGGTGTACGCATCGCCTGGGAATGCGATCACGCGCTGAAAATCAGCGAAGTCGACGGCCACCGCTGCTACAGCGGCCCCCTGCCGCAAGAGGTGACCTACCACCAGCGCCGCAACGCCTTCCGCGCCGCGCTGAAGCTATCGCAGCTGGTCGACATCATCCTTGACGGTGCTCACCTCAAGGGCAACGGCGCCATGCGAGGCAAGCTGCTGGATATCTCGGCCACCGGCTGCAAACTGCGCTTCGAAGGCAATGTCGAAGACCGCTTGCAACTGGGCCAGGTGTATGAGCGTTTCAAGGCGGGCAACCCACTGGGCCTGGTGGACACCATGGTCGAGCTGCGTCATCTGCACTATGAAGAGCGCATCAACACCACCTTTGCCGGCGTGCGTTTCCACAACCTGAGCGGGCAGGCGCAGCGCAAGATCGAGAGTTTCGTGTACCAGCTGCAGCGTGAGGCGCGGCGGTTCGACAAGGACGATTATTGATCGTCGGTCGGTAAAACAGAAAACGCCACCTGCTGAGGTGGCGTTTTCATTTGTGTTTCTGCTGGGCTGGCCGCTTCGCGGGTAAACCCGCTCCTACACCGACTTGCTGACCTCTTCAGGCGCCTGTTGCTGCGCGCCCTTCTCTTCATCCTCGGTGTCTTCAGCCGCCACCGGCGCCTGCATCACGTCCTGCACCGTCTGCTCATCCACTCGCGGGTCCAGCGCCGCCGACAATGGCGAACCGGCCGCCGGCATCGCCACGTGGCCCAGCGGTGCGTCCTGCACCTGATGCAGGCCGGTAACCGCTTTCGGCCGAATACGCCAGACCAGCACCAGGGCAAAGAATACGAAGAAGGCATACAGCATCTGCGCGCCCAGCACTTTCATCAGAACGCCTGCCGCCAGCGGGCCGACGCATGCACCCACACCGTAGGTCACCAACAGCATCGCCGTCAGCGATACCCGGCGCTCGCTTTCCACGTGGTCATTGGAAAAGGCAACCGCCAGCGGGTACAGGCAGAACTGCAGCAGCGAGATCAGGAAGCCGATACCGAACAGCAACTCCAGCGGCACACTGGGCAGTATTGCCAATGGCGCAGCCGCCAGCGCCAGCCCCACTGCCACACTCCGAATCAGCACCGCCCGATCATAACGGTCAGACAACCAGCCCAGCGGCCACTGCACCAGCAGGCCGGCAAAAATGCAGCTACCCATGAACAGACCGATCTGCTCGGTACTCATCCCCTGGCTTGACGCATACAAAGGCGCCAGACCGTAGAACGAGCCGACAATCAGCCCCGAGCCCAAAACCGTACTGAGCGACTGCGGCACGCGCTTGATGAAGAACTTCGGCTCCATCGGTGCCGGGCGCAAGGGCGCCGGGTGAATACGCCGGGTCATCGCCACGGGCACCAGGCACAGGGCAAAGCACATCGCCACCAGCATCAGCAACTCAGGGCCGAGCTGCGGGTGCACCACCAGAATCAACTGGCCAAGCACCAGCCCCAGGTACGAGGCAATCATGTAGCCGCTGAACACCGCGCCCCGGTGCTTCACATCGGCCTGCTCATTGAGCCAGCTCTCGATGACCATGTATTGGCACATCATCCCCAGGCCGACGATCACGCGCAGCCCGACCCAGGCCGGTAGCCAGCTGGTCAGGCCATGGCCGAGCACCGCAGCGCCGACGATACCGGCACAGGTGGCATAGGCGCGTATGTGCCCTACCCGTCCGATCAGCCGGTGGCCAACCTTGCCGCCAACCGCCAGACCAAAGTAGTTGGCCGCCATCAACGCCCCCACCCACAGGCTGTCGACATGGTCGGCAGCCAGGCGCAGGGCCAGGTAGGTGCTGAGCAGGCCCGAGCCGATCAACATCATCAGCGCGGCGAAATACAACGACTGAAACGGCTTCCATACATTTCGCATACGTCCCGTGGAGCTCCCTGGTCAGGTGGCAGTTTTGGGTGCTAGCAGCATAAAGGCAAAAACCGCCTGGCGCAGGCCCCCGACAGCTAATTGGCACTGCGGGGGCGTGCCCGGTGCAGGTTGTGTCGCGCTCAGGCCTGTGCCGCCAGGACCCGACGCTCCCACGGTGTGATCTCGTCGAAGAAATCGCTCAGCTCAAGGGTCTTGCTGGCAATGTAGCCTTCGATGAACTCGCTGCCGATCAGTTCCCGCGCCAGCGTGCTGCGCTTGAGCCTTTCAAGGGCCGCATGCAGCGTGCACGGCGGGCTCAGGTGCTCGGGCACTTCGAATTCGCCCTGGATGGCCGGCGATGGCTGCAAGCGCTGCTCGATGCCATGCAGCCCGGCGGCCAGGCTGGCTGCAATGGCCAGGTAGGGGTTGGCATCGGCGCCAGGCAGGCGGTTTTCCACCCGTCGCGCGACCGGCGCACTGGCCGGAATGCGCAAGCCAGCGGCGCGATTGTCCTCGGACCAGCACGCATTGTTCGGCGAGGCATAGGGGTGGCACAGGCGCTGGTAGGAGTTGACGTTGGGTGCGAACAGGGCGGTGAAGTCGGCCATGCACGCCTGCAACCCGCCGATGAAATGGTGGAAGGTTTCTGTCGGCAGGCCTTGCTCGTCACTGAATACGTTACGGCCGCTGCCGGCCTCGACCAGGCTCTGGTGAATGTGCATGGAACTGCCGGGCGTACGCGCCAGCGGCTTGGCCATGCAGACCACGGTCAGCCCGTGCTTGAGCGCCACTTCCTTGAGCAGGTGCTTGAACAGGAAGGTCTGGTCGGCCAACAGCAGCGGGTCGCCGTGCAGCAGGTTGATCTCGAACTGGCTGACACCCATTTCGTGCATGAAGGTGTCACGTGGCAGGCCGAGCGCGGCCATGCAGTGGTACACCTCCTTGAAGAACGGGCGCAGGCCGTTGTTGGAACTGACACTGAACGCCGAATGGCCCAGCTCGCGGCGGCCATCGCTGCCTAGGGGCGGCAGGAACGGTTGCTGCGGGTCGGTGTTGGGGGCAAAGACGAAGAACTCCAGCTCGGTTGCCACTACCGGCGCCAGGCCCAGTGCCGCATAGCGGGCTATCACGGCCTTCAACTGGCCCCGGGTGGACAGTGCCGAGGGCCGGCCATCCAGCTCGTTGGCATCACAGATGGCCAAGGCGCGGCCGTCATCGCTCCAGGGCAGGCGGTGGACCTGACTGGGTTCGGCCACCAGTGCCAGGTCGCCGTCATCACTGCCGTAGAATTTCGCCGCTGGGTAGCCACCCATGATGCACTGCAGCAGCACACCCCGGGCCATCTGCAGGCGACGGCCTTCGAGGAAGCCTTCGGCGGTCATCACCTTGCCGCGCGGGACGCCGTTGAGGTCGGGGGTGACGCATTCGATTTCATCGATGCCCTGGAGCTGAGCGGTGCTCATGACGCTTGTCCTTGTTGTTGTAGGCTGACAACAACATAGGCTGCGGGTGTTTAAAATATCAAGCAGCCTATTGGGTGGCTGTGCCGGCCTCTTCGCGGGTGAACCCGCGCCTACAGGTGGATGCGATCCTTGTGCCGGCGCCGCCCCCCCTACTCCCGCAAGGTCATGCCATTGGCCGGCAACGGCAACGCCGTCTTGTAGCGCACCTGCTTCAGGGCAAAACTCGAGCGAATATTGGCTACCCCTGGCAAGCGCGTCAGGTAATCGAGAAACCGCTCCAGCGCCTGGATGCTCGGCAGCAGCACCCGCAGCAGGTAATCCGGATCGCCGGTCATCAGGTAGCACTCCATCACCTCAGGCCGCTCGGCGATCTCTTCTTCAAAGCGATGCAACGACTGCTCCACCTGTTTTTCCAGGCTGACATGGATAAACACATTCACATCCAGCCCCAGCACCTCAGGCGACAGCAAGGTCACCTGCTGGCGGATCACCCCCAGCTCTTCCATGGCCCGCACCCGGTTGAAACAAGGCGTGGGCGACAGGTTCACCGAGCGTGCCAGCTCGGCATTGGTGATGCGGGCGTTCTCTTGCAGGCTGTTGAGAATGCCGATATCAGTACGATCGAGTTTGCGCATAAGACAAAATCACCGGTTTTTTGTGTTTATGCGGAATGTTTATCTGTCCCGCTCAGCAAAGGCAATCAACTTGAGAGAAAAATTCTCCTGCCGGGCCACTAAGATGTAGGTGACGCTGACTTACCAGTCACAAGCCGGTACTCAGCGGCGGCCGCTTCAGAGCTCACAAAAACAAATACCCGAGCGAGCGTAAAAAGCATGAACGAGTACGCCCCCCTGCGTTTGCATGTGCCCGAGCCCACCGGCCGGCCAGGCTGCCAGACCGATTTTTCCTACCTGCGCCTCAACGATGCAGGTCAAGCCCGTAAACCCGCTATCGATGTCGATGCTGCCGACACTGCCGACCTGTCCTACAGCCTGGTCCGCGTGCTCGACGAGCAAGGCGATGCGCAAGGCCCCTGGGCCGAAGACATCGACCCGCAGATCCTTCGTCAAGGCATGCGCGCCATGCTCAAGACGCGGATCTTCGACAGCCGCATGGTGGTTGCCCAGCGCCAGAAGAAGATGTCCTTCTACATGCAAAGCCTGGGCGAAGAAGCCATCGGCAGCGGCCAGGCGCTGGCGCTGAACCGCACCGACATGTGCTTCCCGACCTACCGCCAGCAAAGCATCCTGATGGCCCGCGACGTGTCGCTGGTCGAGATGATCTGCCAACTGCTGTCCAACGAGCGCGACCCCCTCAAGGGCCGCCAGTTGCCGATCATGTACTCGGTGCGCGAAGCCGGCTTCTTCACCATCAGCGGCAACCTGGCGACCCAGTTCGTACAGGCGGTCGGCTGGGCCATGGCATCGGCGATCAAGGGCGATACCAAGATCGCCTCGGCATGGATTGGTGACGGCGCTACTGCCGAGTCGGACTTCCACACCGCCCTCACCTTTGCCCACGTATACCGCGCCCCGGTCATCCTCAACGTGGTCAACAACCAGTGGGCCATTTCCACCTTCCAGGCCATCGCCGGTGGCGAGTCGACCACCTTTGCCGGCCGTGGCGTGGGTTGCGGTATTGCTTCGCTGCGGGTTGACGGCAACGACTTCGTCGCCGTGTACGCTGCCTCGCGCTGGGCGGCCGAGCGCGCCCGCCGCGGCCTGGGCCCAAGCCTGATCGAGTGGGTCACCTACCGTGCCGGCCCGCACTCGACGTCGGACGACCCCTCCAAGTACCGCCCTGCCGACGACTGGAGCCACTTCCCGCTGGGTGACCCGATCGCCCGCCTGAAGCAGCACCTGATCAAGATCGGCCACTGGTCCGAGGAAGAACACCAGGCCGTCACGGCCGAGCTCGAAGCTGCGGTGATTGCCGCACAGAAAGAAGCCGAGCAGTACGGCACCCTGGCCAACGGGCACATCCCGAGCGCCGCCTCGATGTTCGAGGATGTGTACAAGGAAATGCCCGAACACCTGCGCCGTCAACGCCAGGAACTGGGGGTTTGAGATGAACGACCACAACAACAGCATCAACCCGGAAACCGCCATGGCCACCACTACCATGACCATGATCCAGGCCCTGCGCTCGGCCATGGATGTCATGCTTGAGCGCGACGACAATGTGGTGGTGTACGGCCAGGACGTCGGTTACTTCGGCGGCGTGTTCCGCTGCACCGAAGGCCTGCAGAACAAGTACGGCAAATCGCGCGTGTTCGACGCGCCCATCTCCGAGAGCGGCATCGTCGGTACCGCCGTGGGCATGGGTGCCTATGGCCTGCGCCCGGTGGTGGAGATCCAGTTCGCCGACTACTTCTACCCGGCCTCCGACCAGATCGTCTCCGAGCTGGCCCGCCTGCGTTACCGTTCGGCCGGCGAGTTCATTGCCCCGCTGACCCTGCGCATGCCTTGCGGCGGCGGCATCTATGGCGGCCAGACTCACAGCCAGAGCCCGGAAGCGATGTTCACCCAGGTCTGCGGCCTGCGCACCGTGATGCCGTCCAACCCTTATGACGCCAAAGGCCTGCTGATTGCCTCGATCGAATGCGACGACCCGGTAATCTTCCTGGAGCCCAAACGCCTGTACAACGGCCCGTTCGATGGCCACCACGACCGCCCGGTAACACCGTGGTCGAAGCACCCGCACAGCGCCGTGCCCGACGGTTATTACACCGTACCGCTGGACAAGGCCGCCATTACCCGCCCTGGCAATGACGTGACCGTGCTGACCTACGGCACCACGGTGTACGTGGCCCAGGTGGCCGCCGAAGAAAGCGGCGTCGATGCCGAAGTGATCGACCTGCGCAGCCTGTGGCCGCTGGACCTGGACACTATCGTCGAGTCGGTGAAAAAGACCGGCCGTTGCGTGGTGGTGCACGAGGCCACCCGCACCTGCGGCTTCGGTGCCGAGCTGGTGTCGCTGGTGCAGGAGCACTGCTTCCACCACCTGGAGGCGCCGATCGAACGCGTCACCGGCTGGGACACCCCCTACCCTCACGCACAGGAATGGGCTTACTTCCCAGGCCCTTCGCGGGTAGGTGCGGCACTGAAAAAGGTCATGGAGGTCTGAATGGGCACGCACGTCATCAAGATGCCGGACATTGGCGAAGGCATCGCGCAGGTCGAGTTGGTGGAATGGTTCGTCAAGGTCGGCGACATCATCGCCGAGGACCAGGTGGTGGCCGACGTCATGACCGACAAGGCCACCGTGGAAATCCCCTCGCCGGTCAGCGGCAAGGTGTTGGCCCTGGGTGGCCAGCCCGGGGAAGTGATGGCGGTCGGTAGCGAACTGATCCGCATTGAAGTGGAAGGCAGCGGCAACCATGTGGATGTGCCTCAGCCAAAACCGGTAGAGGCCCCGGCTGCCCCCGTTGCAGCCAAGCCGGAACCGCAGAAAGACGTAAAACCCGCCGTGTACCAGGCGCCCGCCAACCACGAAGCTGCGCCCATCGTGCCGCGCCAGCCGGGCGACAAGCCGCTGGCCTCGCCTGCCGTGCGCAAACGCGCCCTGGACGCCGGTATCGAACTGCGTTATGTGCATGGTAGCGGCCCGGCCGGGCGTATTCTGCACGAAGACCTCGATGCCTTCATGAGCAAGCCGCAAAGCAATGCCGGGCAAGCACCTGATGGTTATGCCAAGCGCACCGACAGCGAGCAGGTGCCAGTGATCGGCCTGCGCCGCAAGATCGCCCAGCGCATGCAGGACGCCAAACGCCGGGTCGCGCACTTCAGTTATGTCGAGGAAATCGACGTCACCGCCCTGGAGGCCCTGCGCCAGCAACTCAACAGCAAGCACGGCGACAGCCGTGGCAAGCTGACCTTGCTGCCATTCCTGGTACGCGCCCTGGTCGTGGCGCTGCGTGACTTCCCGCAGATCAACGCGACCTACGATGACGAAGCGCAGATCATCACCCGCCATGGCGCGGTGCATGTGGGCATTGCCACCCAAGGTGACAACGGCCTGATGGTGCCCGTGCTGCGCCACGCCGAAGCGGGCAGCCTGTGGGCCAATGCCGGCGAGATTTCGCGCCTGGCCAACGCTGCACGTAACAACAAGGCCAGCCGTGAGGAGCTGTCCGGCTCGACCATCACCCTGACCAGCCTTGGCGCCCTGGGTGGCATTGTCAGCACGCCGGTGGTCAACACCCCGGAAGTGGCAATCGTCGGGGTCAACCGCATGGTCGAACGGCCAGTGGTGATCGACGGCCAGATCGTCGTGCGCAAGATGATGAACCTGTCCAGCTCGTTCGACCACCGCGTGGTCGATGGCATGGATGCCGCCCTGTTCATCCAGGCCGTACGTGGCCTGCTCGAACAACCCGCCTGCCTGTTCGTGGAGTGAGCATGCAACAGATTATCCAGACTACCCTGTTGATCATCGGCGGCGGCCCTGGCGGCTATGTAGCAGCCATCCGCGCCGGGCAACTGGGCATTCCTACCGTACTGGTGGAAGGCCAGGCACTGGGCGGCACCTGCCTGAACATCGGCTGCATCCCGTCCAAGGCGCTGATCCACGTGGCCGAGCAGTTTCACCAGGCCTCGCGCTTTACCGAACCCTCGCCGCTGGGCATCAGCGTGGCTTCGCCGCGCCTGGACATCGGCCAGAGCGTCACCTGGAAGGACGGCATTGTCGACCGCCTGACCACAGGTGTTGCCGCTCTGCTGAAAAAGCACGGGGTGAAAGTGGTGCATGGTTGGGCCAAGGTACTGGACGGCAAGCAGGTCGAGGTCGATGGCCAGCGTATCCAGTGCGAGCATCTGTTGCTGGCGACCGGTTCCAGCAGTGTCGAACTGCCTATGCTGCCGCTGGGTGGCCCGGTGATTTCCTCGACCGAAGCCCTGGCGCCGAAAGCCCTGCCGCAACACCTGGTAGTGGTCGGCGGTGGCTATATCGGCCTGGAGCTGGGCATTGCCTATCGCAAGCTGGGTGCACAGGTGAGTGTGGTGGAAGCGCGTGAGCGCATCCTGCCGACCTACGACAGCGAATTGACCGCCCCGGTGGCCGAGTCGCTGAAGAAACTGGGCATAGCGTTGCACCTGGGCCACAGCGTCGAGGGCTACGAAAATGGCTGCCTGCTGGCCAGCGACGGCAAGGGTGGGCAACTGCGCCTGGAGGCCGACCAGGTACTGGTGGCCGTGGGACGCCGGCCACGCACCAAGGGCTTCAACCTGGAATGCCTGGACCTGAAGATGAACGGCGCCGCCATTGCCATCGACGAGCGCTGTCACACCAGCATGCACAACGTCTGGGCCATCGGCGACGTCGCTGGCGAACCGATGCTGGCGCACCGGGCCATGGCCCAGGGCGAGATGGTCGCCGAAATCATCGCCGGCAAGGCCCGACGCTTCGAGCCGGCAGCGATTGCCGCCGTGTGCTTTACCGACCCGGAAGTGGTGGTGGTCGGCAAGACCCCGGAACAAGCCAGCCAGCAGGGCCTGGACTGCATCGTCGCGCAGTTCCCGTTTGCCGCCAATGGCCGGGCCATGAGCCTGGAATCGAAAAGCGGTTTCGTGCGGGTGGTGGCGCGCCGTGACAACCACCTGATCGTGGGTTGGCAGGCGGTTGGCGTGGCGGTCTCCGAGCTATCCACCGCGTTTGCCCAATCGCTGGAGATGGGCGCGTGCCTGGAAGATGTGGCCGGTACCATTCATGCCCACCCAACGCTCGGTGAAGCGGTACAGGAAGCCGCACTGCGCGCCCTGGGCCACGCCTTGCATATCTGACACTGAAGCGGCCGAGGCCGATTTGGCCCGCTGCGCCGAGAGGCGCTGCGGGTCTTTTTTCATTCAGGCCATCTAAGCCTCCAGAGAACCCTAAGCCTCCAGAGAACCGCACACTCTTTGAGGGGCTAGCTACTCGGCAATTGCGTTCTTGCCTGTCCCCTTGGCCCTGTAGAGCGCCTTGTCGGCACGCGCCAGCAGCGCGTGCTGGTCCTCCCCTTCCCGCCATTGCACCACGCCATAGCTCATGGTCAGCCGGCAGTCACCCACCGGCTCCACCTGCTCCAGCACCTGACGCAAGCGCGCTGCCACATCCAGCGCCTCCCCCAGCGCGGTCTGCGGCAGCACGATGACGAACTCGTCACCGCCCCAGCGCGCCAGCAGGTCCAGTTCGCGCAAGCAGGTGCGCAGGCTTTCGGCCACCCGGACCAGCGCCGCATCGCCACGGGCGTGACCGTAGCGGTCGTTGATCGGCTTGAAATCATCCATGTCCATGGCAATCAGCGACAACGGCTGGCGGAAGCGCTGGGCGCGCTGGCACTCCAGCTGCAACGCGCTCTCCAGCCGGTAACGGTTGGCGACACGGGTCAACGCATCGCGTTCGGCCAATTCACGGTTCTCGTCCAGTTGCCGCTGCAACTGCTGGTTCACCCAGGACAACTCACGGGTGCGTTCGGCCACCTGAAACTCCAGCGACTGGTTCTTCTGTTCCAGTTGAGACACCAAACGCTTGCCAGCGTCGATATTGCGATGCGCACCCAGCATGCGTGCCACGGAACCGTCCTCGTTATGCGCGATGATGTAGCCGCTGTCTTCGATCCAGATGTAGCTGCCGTCCTGACAACGGCAACGGTATTCAATGCGGTAGCGCTCGTTGCGATGATTGATGTAGGCCTCGAAATGGGCCATTACCCGTGGATAGTCTTCGGGATGGATCACGCTTTCCCAGGTAAATACCGAGTTGGCCATGGAGTGGCTGGCATAACCCAGCATGCTGTACCAGCCCGGGTTGCGATAGACGTAACCCGTATTGGCATTCCAGTCCCAGATGCCATCGCTGATCAAATCGAACAAGGTGTGCAATTGCTGTTCACTGAAGCCGGCAGGTACCGGCCTGGTGTCTTGACTCATGGACGCTCTCCCTGATGCCCAGCAACTGCGCTCCGATCAAGGGGCTGCCGACAGTGGTGTTGATTGCCGCGAGCGGCAAGATGATGCCTATCACGGGCAAGCATATGCCCACCCGCGTGCAACCGAAATAGCGCCAACGCCCTGATTTCGACCGGCACAGCGCTGGCATGGCTTTTGCGCTTGGTAGCTGCCAACGAGATTTCCAAGGAGGAAACATGATAATCGCCCCTAACGGCGTCAGCTGGCAGCCCACGCTCCACCAGCCTCGGTACACCAGCGATGAGCAGACAGTGGCCCAGATTGCACCGCTGCGCACGCCCATAACCACCGCCAACACGGCGAGCCAACAACAGAGCGGGGGCAGTACAGCTCAGCAAAACGCTGAGGATGCTCGTGCAGAAGCCTTTGCCAAATTCAAGGTGATGCTGCAAAACCTGGGTTCTGCGACCACCGAGACGATCATCGGAGAACCCCTGCCGCCCAAGACTGCCCGGCAGGAATTTCACGACTTCATGTCCAAGTCGCCCGGCGAGATGATCAAGGAAAAACTGCTGCGTGAAATCGGCTTGACCGAAGAAGAGTACGACGCCCTGCCGCCCGAAATGAAAGCAAAGGTCGACGAGTTGATCGCCCAGCGCATGAAAGAAGACATCGAGCGCAAGATCGAGGAGAAAGCGCAAGAGCAGGTCGCCAAGGTGGACGGCGGCCTGGATGAAGAGCAACAAGCAGCACGCCCGGTATGAGGGTGTGGCAGCGGCCGGTAAGAATAGCGCCGCGGTTCGTCCAAGGCGTCCCAGCCTGATCGTTGTCCGGTGGCGTCGACGTTCAGGTGGTGCATGGCTTCGTCAACTGCAACGCTACCGGCGCCATCACCGGTCTCAGGAAAAATCGGCAGGATGTTGTGCAGAGAATTCGTTTGAGGTCCTTGGCCTTATTGTCCAGGGTGGCAGGCTGGTAGCTATTTGCCACGCGTGGACGCAGGCGCATGACGATGCCTGCGTAGGGGAACGATGTCGGATCCCCCCTAAAATAAGAGAGGACAAGGAAATGCAATCACACGGTTTGAAGCAAAGCCTCAAGCAGCGGCATATCACCATGATCGCGCTGGGTGGGGTGATCGGTGCAGGGCTGTTCATGGGCTCGGGCTCACTGATCGCATCGGCAGGGCCCGCGGCCATACTGTCGTATTTCATTGGTGGCCTGGTGGTCACCCTGGTCATGTTCATGCTGGGCGAAATGGCCTGCCGCAACCCGGATGCAGGGTCGTTCTCGACCTACGCCAACACCTACCTCGGCGACTGGGCTGGGTTTGCGGTCGGCTGGCTGTACTGGTTCAAGTCGATGATGACCATCACCCTGGAAGCGGTACTGCTGGGCGCCATCCTGCATGACTTCCTGCCCTGGCTACCGATCTGGGCAGGCGCCTTCCTGATGCTGGTGACACTCATGGCCAGCAACGCCTACTCGGTGCGTTCGTTTGCCGAAGTAGAGTATTGGCTGGCCGCGATGAAGGTCGCCACCATCCTTATCTTCATGCTGCTGGGCGTCTCGATCCTGCTCGGCCTGCACAGTGATATTCCCGCCCCAGGCCTGATCAACCTCACCGCCCATGACGGCTTCATGCCCAACGGCCTGTCACCGGTGATGGCCGGCGTTATCGTGGTGATTTTCTCCCTGGGCGGCAGCGAAATTGCCGCTGTGGCCGCGGGTGAATCAGAGAACCCCCGACAGAACGTGATCCGCGCGATCAAGAGCGTGATCCTGCGGGTGATGCTGTTCTATGTAGGTTCCGTGTCGATCCTGATCCTTTGCCTGCCCTGGACCGACAAGGCCAACCTGGCCTCGCCCTATGTTTCACTGTTCAGCCTGGCCGGGTTCGGTGGTGCGGCAGTGGCCATGAAACTGGTGCTGTTCGTCTCGTTCATGTCGGTGATGAACTCGTTCATGTTCTCCAACTCACGCATGCTGTTCTCGCTGAGCCAGCGCGGTCACGCGCCCAAGCTCTTCTCGCGCACCAGTGCCAAGGGCGTACCGATCAATGCACTGCTGCTGAGCCTGTCGATCTGCACGATGATCCTGACCGTGCACTTTGTCAGTGGCGGCGACCTGTTCATGACCTTGGCCAAGAGTACCGGCAGCCTGGTCATGGTCGTATGGATCTTCATCATCATCGCCCACGTGGCCATGCGCATCAAAACCCGCCACGAAGCGGTCGCCCCAAACGCCTTCCGTGCCTGGCTGTTCCCCTACACCAATATCATTGCGCTGTTCGCCTTGCTGGCAGTCATCGGCACCCAGGCGTTCGACCCGGCATCGCGTTTCCAATTCTGGTTCACGGTGCTGACGGTACTGCTGGTGGTGGCGGGGTACTTCCTGATGCGCCAGCGGCTGGCGTCAAGCGCGGTGTTAGCCCACGAACGTGATGCATGACAGCGCTGGCCACGCGCAGGTGCTGTCAACAGCAGCATGGCGGCAACGAAGACGACGGAGACAAGATGGGAATGACGAGAATGGCGTCCCAGGCAGGAATTGAACCTGCAACCTTCCCCTTAGGAGGGGGATGCTCTATCCAATTGAGCTACTGAGACGCTACGACCGGCAGCGAGCGCTGCACAGCGGGATGGCCAGCATGTTAACCAGCATGCTGGCGTTTGTCATGCCTGAACTGGGCTTTTTCGCGTAATCCTTTTCTGCGCTGCTATCCCCGCGGTAGTACGCCCTGATCGCGAAGCAGCGAAACGAATGCGGCGACCGCCGCCTCCAGTGTGGAAGAATTATCCAGCACATGCACCGACGGGTCGGCTGCAGCTTGCAAGCGTGCGCTGCGCGCCAGGCGCTGTTCCACTTCTTCTGCGCTTTCCCGCCCCCGGGCCAGCAAGCGCTGGCGCAGCACCTCAGGCTTGACCTCGACCAACACGGCCAACAAATCCGGATAGCGCTGACGGGCCTCTGGCAGATAAGCCCGCGAGCCATTCACCAGCACTGCCCTCCCCGCCGCCAACCACTGGTCCACCTGCCGGGGTATGCCATAGTCCAGGCCATTGGCCCGCCAGTGCATGGCAAACGCACCCTGCGCACGCAAGGTATCAAAATGCTCAGGCGTGACCCCTTGGGCAGCTTCGCCCTTGGCTTCGGCCGAACGGGTGATGACCCGGCGGGCAATTTCTACCCCGGCGGCGGCCAGTTGCTCACGCGACGCGTCGATCAGGGAATCTTTCCCGGAACCCGACGGCCCAACCAGAAATATCAACCGGCCCGTCCCTGATCGGCGGTCGCTTGCGTCATGTTGCATAGCCACTATGCTCTATGGAGGGAACCGGCGCATTCTAGGGCTTTTCTGGGCATTTTTCTGCGTTTTACCGATTGTTGACGGCAAAAGACTGACGGCCAGGCTAGCCAGAGCATGTAAAACTTTTCAAACCAGTGCTCATTTCTGATAATTGGTACTGGCATAAAGCCTTTATCCGGATCACTATTTGTCACATAATTGACGCCAAGCAAACGGCGACCATGAGGCAAGATGAGCATCCATTTTTCACTGGCGGTTGAACATTTTGTCGTCGCCACGGTCGTACTTCCATCCCGTGCGGCCAATTTGAGAACCGCTTCCCCTGAACCAAACTCTGGTCAATTTATATGCGCCCAATGAAACAGGCTATTTATTCGAGCCGCACTGCTGACAAGTTCGTCGTCCGCCTGCCTGACGGAATGCGTGAGCGCATTGCCGAGGTAGCACGCAACCACCACCGCAGCATGAACTCCGAGATCATTGCACGCCTGGAACAGAGCCTTATCCAGGAAGGTGCGCTGGGTGACGAACTGAGCATGCGCCTGGACAGCCCTGAACTGTCCCTGCATGAGCGCGAGTTGCTGCAGCGTTTCCGCCAACTGTCCCACCGCCAGCAGAACGCCTTGGTCGCCCTCATCGCTCACGATGTGGAAATGGCCGCAGACGCCTCCTGAGGGCTGCAGCGAACACGAAAAAGCCAGCGTAAGCTGGCTTTTTTGTGGGCGTCTGACTGGCAGCAAGGCCATTTCCCTGCGGGATTGTTCCCACAGGGAGGATTGGCTTACAACAGGAACAGCGTGGCCAGCCCAAGGAAGATGAAGAAACCACCGCTGTCGGTCACAGCAGTGATCATCACACTCGCCCCCATCGCAGGGTCGCGCCCCAAGCGGGCCAAGGTCATCGGGATCAGCACGCCCATCAGCGCCGCCAATAACAAGTTCAAGGTCATCGCTGCGGTCATCACCACCCCCAGCGACCAGCTGCCATACAGCCAGAAAGCCACTGCACCAATGACTCCGCCCCAAACCAGGCCGTTGATCAGCGACACCGCCAACTCCTTGCGCATCAAGCGGCTGGTATTGCCTGGCGACACTTGGTCCAGGGCCATGGCGCGGACGATCATGGTGATGGTCTGGTTACCAGAGTTGCCACCAATACCCGCAACGATCGGCATCAACGCAGCCAACGCCACCAGCTTTTCAATCGAACCTTCGAACAACCCGATCACTCGCGAAGCAACAAAGGCGGTAATCAGGTTGATTGCCAGCCACGCCCAACGGTTGCGGAACGAACGCCAGACCGAGGCGAAAATATCTTCCTCTTCACGCAGACCCGCCATGTTGAGGACTTCGCTCTCGCTTTCCTCACGGATCAGGTCAACCATTTCGTCGATGGTCAGACGGCCGATCAGGCGTTCGCTCTTGTCCACCACCGGGGCGGATACCAGGTCATAACGCTCGAAAGCCTGCGCTGCATCGTAGGCATCTTCCTCGGGCTGGAAGGAGACAGGGTCGGTCGCCATGACCTCCGCCACCTTCTTCTCCGGGTCGTTGACCAGCAGGCGCTTGATCGGCAATACCCCCTTGAGGATGCCGTCGTAATCGACCACGAACAATTTGTCGGTGTGGTTCGGCAGTTCTTTCAGGCGGCGCAGGTAGCGCAGCACCACTTCCAGGCTGACGTCTTCGCGGATGGTGACCATCTCGAAGTCCATCAGCGCACCAACCTGCTCCTCGTCGTAGCTCAGCGCCGAACGCACCCGCTCGCGTTGCTGGGCATCGAGGGTTTCCATCAGCTCGTGAACAACGTCACGCGGCAGCTCTGGGGCGAGGTCGGCCAGTTCGTCGGCGTCCATCTCCTTGGCGGCAGCCAGCAGCTCGTGATCGTCCATGTCGGCGATCAGCGATTGGCGAACCGAATCGGAAACTTCCAGCAGGATGTCGCCATCGCGCTCCGAGCGCACCAGCTGCCAGACCGTCAGGCGATCTTCCAGGGGCAAGGCTTCGAGGATGTAGGCGATGTCGGCGGGGTGCAGGTCATCGAGCTTGCGCTGCAGCTCGACGAGGTTCTGGCGGTGGACCAGGTTTTCGACCAGGTCGTTGTGCGCGCCTTCCTGGCGATGGGTCAGGTCTTCGACCATGCGCTGACGCTGCAGCAGTTCGACCACCTGGGCCAGGCGATCCTGCAGGCTTTCTTGCGCTTTTTTAACTTCTACTTCGGTCATAGGCGAACTCCACTCCCAGCAGCGGAGCACGCCGAGGGAATCAATCGGTCAGATCTTTCTGTATGAATCGTGTTAGCGAGTAACTACTGGGTAAGTCCATGGTGGTTTTCCACAAGCCCCGGCGGGGCTGACGGGCGCAATCATACACTGCTAAAGCTGTCAGATCGCTTAAATTTTTGGCCAGAACAATCGTTTGCGCGATAAAGCTGGGACAACGCGTGAAGCTATCAGTGCGACGATTGTTGTGGATGGGAAAGCACATTTGATTTTTGAGGCCGCTCAGCGGCTCAAGACTACACCGCAATCATTACAGAAGAGCGTAGATCGACAGGCTCAAGAATTCATTGGCGCACAAACAAAAAGCCCGCTCTATTGAGCGGGCTTTTTGATGGGGTATGGCGGACTCAGCAGGATTCGAACCTGCGACCGCTCGGTTCGTAGCCGAGTACTCTATCCAGCTGAGCTATGAGTCCGTGATGGTAGTTTTAGACCAGGTTACCACTGGCTTACTGAAATGGCTTTTCAAGCAGAACCACTTCAAGAAAGTGGCGGACTCAGCAGGATTCGAACCTGCGACCGCTCGGTTCGTAGCCGAGTACTCTATCCAGCTGAGCTATGAGTCCGCGATTGGCAGTTTTAAACCAGATTACCGCTGGTTGACTGAAATGGCTTTGCAAGCAGAACCACTTCAAGAAAGTGGCGGACTCAGCAGGATTCGAACCTGCGACCGCTCGGTTCGTAGCCGAGTACTCTATCCAGCTGAGCTATGAGTCCGCAATTGGCAGTTTTAGACCAGATACCGCTGGTTGATTGAAGCAGCCTTGCAAACAAAGCCACTTCAAAAGTGGCGGACTCAGCAGGATTCGAACCTGCGACCGCTCGGTTCGTAGCCGAGTACTCTATCCAGCTGAGCTATGAGTCCGTGTCTTGCCGCGCATTATAGGTCGCTGAAACATTTTTGCAAGAAGCTTTTCGTTATAAAACAACTACTTAGCGTTCCTACCGTTTACAGCGCCCTACGCAAATAATGGCGGTGAAGGGGGGATTCGAACCCCCGATACCCTTATGAGGTATACTCCCTTAGCAGGGGAGCGCCTTCGGCCACTCGGCCACCTCACCGCAACACGAGGCGAATATTAAAGAACCTCTTTCACCTTTGCAACCCTTTTTTTGAAAAAAACTTCAAAAAAATTAAAGGCTTGGCTCTTCATCCTTCTCCTTCTTGATCCGCAGGTAGATTTCCTCGCGGTGAACTGCCACTTCTTTCGGGGCGCTCACGCCAATACGCACCTGGTTGCCTTTGACGCCAAGCACCGTCACGGTGATCTCGCCGTCTCCAATGATCAGGCTCTCGGCGCACCGACGAGTCAGAATCAACATAGCTTTCTCCTTACGCAAAACATTCAGGGGTAACAGTCTTGGATATCGGGCCCGGGTCGCGGACGACGACCATGGCCCCGGTTACTCGCCGCACAAGGCAGGACAGGACCTGCGCGGCGAGCAGAAACGCGAAGGGCGCGGCAAGCCGCGCCCTTCCAGGCAGCGCCTTACTCGCCCTGTCGGGCAGGAGCATCCAGATCGAACGCGGTATGCAGCGCGCGTACGGCCAGCTCCAGGTACTTCTCTTCGAGCACCACCGAAACCTTGATCTCGGAAGTGGAGATCATCTGGATGTTGATGCTCTCCTTGGCCAGGGCTTCGAACATGCAGCTGGCAACACCGGCGTGCGAACGCATGCCGACGCCAACGATCGAGACCTTGGCGATCTTGGTGTCGCCGATCACTTCACGGGCACCGATTTCGCGCGCAGTGTTTTCCAGCACGCTCTGCGCCTTCTCGTACTCGTTGCGGTGCACGGTGAAGGTGAAGTCGGTGGTGTTATCGTGAGCAACGTTCTGCACGATCATGTCGACTTCGATGTTCGAAGCGCTGATCGGGCCGAGGATCTTGAAAGCCACGCCCGGGGTATCCGGCACGCCGCGAATGGTCAGCTTTGCTTCATCACGGTTGAAGGCGATACCGGAAATGATCGGCTGTTCCATGGATTCCTCTTCATCAATGGTAATGAGGGTACCCGGACCCTCCTTGAAGCTGTGCAGCACGCGCAGCGGAACGTTGTACTTGCCGGCGAACTCCACCGAACGGATCTGCAGCACCTTGGAACCGAGGCTGGCCATTTCCAGCATCTCTTCGAAGGTGATCTTCTCCAGGCGACGAGCCTGTGGCACGACGCGCGGGTCGGTGGTGTAGACGCCATCAACATCAGTGTAGATCTGGCACTCATCAGCCTTCAGCGCCGCCGCCAGGGCCACGCCGGTGGTATCAGAGCCACCACGACCCAGGGTAGTGATGCTGCCGTGCTCGTCGACGCCCTGGAAGCCTGCAACCACGACCACGCGGCCTTCCTTGAGGTCGGCACGAATCTTCTGGTCGTCGATTTGCAGAATGCGCGCCTTGTTGTGCGAGCTGTCGGTGAGAATACGCACCTGGTTGCCGGTGTAGGACACCGCTGGCACACCACGCTTGATCAAGGCCATGGTCAGCAGGGCAATGGTGACCTGCTCACCCGTCGACACGATCACGTCCAGTTCACGAGGAACCGGCTGATCGGTGATCTGCTTGGCCAGGTCGATCAGGCGATTGGTTTCACCGCTCATGGCCGACAGCACAACCACCAGGTCGTCGCCCGCTTCACGGTGTTTCTTGACCTTTTCGGCTACCTGCTCGATCCGCTCGATGGAACCGACAGAGGTGCCGCCAAATTTCTGTACGATCAACGCCATTTCAATGGTGCCTCAGCCCATACAGGGCCCCAAAAAACAATCCAACATGAAGGGGTGGACGGGAGTGGCCTGCGTGACCACTGGACCATCCACCCCTTCATCTCAAAGTCCCTGCTCTGCGAATGGCACGGCCAGCGCCAGGGCCTGGTCCAGCGCAGCGACGTCGACGCCACCACCCTGGGCCATGTCCGGACGGCCGCCGCCCTTGCCACCCACCGCCGCAGCGGCTTGTTTCATCAGATCGCCAGCCTTGAGTTGGCTGGAGAGGTCCTTGGTCACGCCGGCCACCAGCACAACCTTGCCCTCATGCTCGCTGCCCAGCAGGATCACTGCGTGGCCGAGCTTGTTTTTCAGCTGATCGACCAGGGCCAGCAGGGCCTTGCCATCCTGCCCATCCAGGCGGGCGGCGAGGACCTTGGCACCCTTGACCTCAACAGCCGCGTTGGAGAGATCGTCCCCGGCGGCGCTGGCGGCCTTGGCCTGCAGCTGTTCCAGCTGCTTCTCCAGCTGGCGGTTGCGCTCAAGCACAGCCGACAGCTTGTCGATCAGGTTGTCGCGGTTACCCTTGACCAGTTGCGCGGCTTCCTTGACCTGCTCTTCGGCAGCGTTCAGGTAGGCCAGCGCAGCGGCACCGGTTACGGCTTCGATACGGCGCACGCCAGAGGCTACGCCGCCTTCGCTGATGATCTTGAACAGGCTGATGTCACCGGTGCGCTTGGCGTGGATACCGCCGCACAATTCCACCGAAAAATCACCGCCCATGCTCAGCACACGCACGGTGTCGCCGTATTTCTCGCCGAACAGCGCCATTGCGCCTTTGGCCTTGGCAGTTTCGATGTCGGTCAGTTCGGTTTCAACCGGGGTATTCTTGCGAATCTCGCGGTTGACGATGTCTTCCAGCTGCTTGATCTGCTCCGGCTTCACCGCTTCGAAGTGGCTGAAGTCGAAACGCAGGCGCTGGCTGTCGACCAGCGAGCCCTTCTGCTGTACATGCTCGCCCAGTACCTGGCGCAATGCTTCGTGCAGCAGGTGGGTAGCGGAGTGATTCAACGAGGTGGCGTGCTGTACGTCGGCATCGACCTTGGCCTCGACGGGCGAACCGATCACCAGCGCACCGCTGGCCACCACGCCGTGGTGCAGGAAGGCACCGCCGGTCTTGGTGGTGTCGCGCACGTCAAAGCGTGCAGCGCCAGCCTGCAAGAAGCCGGTATCACCCACCTGACCACCGGACTCGGCGTAGAACGGCGTGCGGTCGAGCACCACAACGCCCTCCTCGCCTTCACCCAGCTGGTCAACGGATTGGCCGTCCTTGTACAGGGCGATGATCTTGCCCTGGCCCTCGGTGGCGTCGTAACCGAGGAACTCGGTGGCGCTGTCGACCTTGACCAGGCTGTTGTAATCCATGCCGAAGGCGCTGGCGGAGCGGGCGCGCTCACGCTGGGCGTCCATTTCACGCTCGAAGCCGGCTTCGTCGATGGTCAGCTCACGCTCACGAGCGATGTCGGCAGTCAGGTCCATCGGGAAGCCATAGGTGTCGTACAGCTTGAACACCACGTCGCCCGGTACCACGTCGCCTTTCAGCTGGGCCAGGTCTTGCTCGAGGATGCGCAGGCCCTGCTCCAGGGTCTTGGCGAACTGCTCTTCTTCGGCCTTGAGCACGCGCTCGATGTGCGCTTGCTGGCTCTTCAGCTCCGGGAAGGCTTCGCCCATTTCAGCGGCCAGTGCGGCAACGATCTGGTAGAAGAAGCTGCCCTTGGCGCCCAGCTTGTTGCCGTGACGGCAAGCGCGGCGAATGATGCGGCGCAGCACGTAGCCACGGCCTTCGTTGGACGGCAGCACGCCGTCGGCAATCAGGAAGCCGCACGAACGGATGTGGTCGGCGACCACTTTCAGCGAAGCCTGGCCGTCATTGCTGCAACCGATGGCCTTGGCTGCGGCAGCCAGCAGGTTCTGGAACAGGTCGATCTCGTAGTTCGAATGCACGTGCTGCAGCACGGCGCTGACACGCTCCAGGCCCATGCCGGTGTCCACCGACGGCGCTGGCAGCGGGTGCAACACACCGTCGGCAGTGCGGTTGAACTGCATGAAGACGTTGTTCCAGATCTCGATGTAGCGGTCACCGTCTTCTTCTGGCGAGCCGGGTGGACCACCCCAGATATCCGGGCCGTGATCGTAGAAAATCTCGGTGCACGGGCCGCACGGGCCGGTATCGCCCATGGTCCAGAAGTTGTCGGAGGCGTACGGGGCGCCCTTGTTATCGCCGATGCGCACCATGCGCTCGGCCGGCACGCCGACTTCCTTGGTCCAGATGTCGTAGGCTTCGTCGTCGGTGGCGTAGACGGTGACCCAGAGCTTTTCCTTGGGCAGGTTCAGCCACTGCTCAGACGTCAGGAAGGTCCAGGCAAAGGTAATGGCGTCGCGCTTGAAATAGTCGCCGAAGCTGAAGTTGCCCAGCATTTCGAAGAAGGTGTGGTGACGCGCGGTGTAACCGACGTTTTCCAGGTCGTTGTGCTTGCCACCGGCACGCACGCACTTCTGGCTGCTGACAGCACGCGTGTAGGCGCGCTTCTCCGCACCGAGGAAGCAGTCCTTGAACTGGTTCATGCCTGCGTTGGTGAACAGCAGGGTCGGGTCGTTGTTCGGGATCAGCGAACTGGAGGCGACTCGGGTATGTCCCTGCTCTTCGAAGAAGCGAAGGAAGGCTTCACGGATTTCTGCGCTTTTCATAGGTTCTTCCACGGAAACGGCGGCCCTGTTGGGCAAACGCGTCGACGAAACGACGGCAAAGGGCCGCATTATATCGGTCCTGCAGTCTCGATGCAGTGTGTTTATACGATAGAAGCCATCGTTTGGACGGTTTTTCGGGCTATGCAAACGAAAACGACATGACCGGATGCTAAATCCTGTGTTTCGCCACTGGCAAGCCAATTACCGCTCACGGGAGGGGAAAATGGAACAGGCGGTGAATTAAAGGGTTTTCATCAAGGATAGGATCCGAAACTGTGTCGCCTGCTTCGCGGGTAAACCCGCTCCTACGGGCACGGCGCCACATTGAGACCTTGCACATATCTCGTAGGAGCGAAACAGGCGACACCGCTCTCACCCCAGGCGCTGCCCCGAATCCGGCACGATCAGAATGCCGGCGCGCAAGCCGTTCTTGACCTTGGGGTTGGGGAAGATGATGCGCGCACCCTCCTCCTCGACCACCCAGCGCATCTCGGCCAGGTCTTCAGCCAGCAGGTAACCCTTGCTCAGCTCGGAGAAGTTTTCGATGTCCGCCGGCAGGTGCAGGTGGAAGCTGTCGCTGTGCTTGATGATTTCGCGGGAAACACTGAACAGCTGCAGGCCATCCAGCGAACTTTCGTCCTCTGGCTCGGTAGCCTCGATGATGCGGATCAGCCGCTCTTCGAGCTTGTCGAGGTTGACCTGCTCGTTCTGGCCGAACGGACGGGCCTTGCCCAACTCCAGGGTGAAGGCTTCAGCCTCAAGTTGCTCGTAGGTGAAAGCGCTGAAGGTGATGGACGACTTGCTTTGCAGCAACACCGCTTCCATACCTGCCGCCGCCAGGCGCGCCAGTTCGCGACGGGAGTGCTTGCGTCCCTCTTTATAAGGGTACAAGGCGAATTGCTCGATCTTCGAACCGCGGATGGCAGTATGCAGGTCGTAATGCAGGCGGTTGCGCCCTGGCTTGCTGAAGAACACCCGGGCGAACTGTTCCAGCTCGGCAGCACGCAATGCTTCGAAACCGCTGGACAGCTCATGGCGGCCATTGAACAGACGGTTGATGTCCTGTTCGATAAAACGCTCGCCCTTGCGGATCGCCGCCGGGTTGCCGAACAGGAACAGCACCCGCGCCCTGGGCCTGATCTTGCCGTTGGCCACGCCGTGCAGCAGCCGCTCGAGCAATTCGATCGGCGCTGTTTCATTGCCATGAATGCCGGCGGACAACAGCAAGTCCAGCCCGCAATCGTCGCTTTCGGCCGGGCGCACTTCGAGCGCGCCCTCCCCCAGCCATCGCAAACGCGCGCCCTTGGGTGTCACTTGGGTCTTCTCGGCCGGTTCGTGATCGGTGAGGGTCAGCTCAAGCAATTTGCCAAGGGCGAGCATAGGTGCTTCCTTAGTGGTGGTGACCGCAGTCAGGGCCATGAACGTGATCGTCGTCTTCGCCAAGTTCTGCCGGTTCCATTTCCAGCTGCAGGCTGACCAGATTGGTGGCCATCGGGCGCAGCAGCAAGTTGGCATACTCGGTGTCGTCTTCCTCGACATCCACGCCGATCAGCAACTGGCCACGGCCATCCTGCTGAATCCACACTTCCTTGCCTTGCCAGACCACAGCAAAGCGGGTGCAGGAAGTTTCCAGCTGGGTGCCGTCTTCATCTTCAAGGATCAGGCGCAAGGCGTCGGTCATTACTGAGTCTCTCTTCAAGGTTGGCGTTGGAACGGATACACCGAGCCCAACTTCAGGATCTGGGTCAATTCGTCCAGTGCCGTACGGCATTCCACCAGCAGTTGCGGGTCAGCCAGGTCTGCTTCGCCAAGGCGATCGCGGTAGTGCCTGTCGACCCACTGCAGCAGCGTGTCATACAGCGGGGCCGTCATGATAACGCCTTGGTTGACCGCCGCCAGCTCCGCTTCCTTCAAAGCCACGCGCAAACGCAGGCACGCCGGGCCGCCGCCGTTTTGCATGCTTTGCTTGAGGTCGAATACCTTGACCTCCTTCACCGGGCCTCCCTGGCTGGTCAGCTGGCCCAGATAGGCCCAGACCCGCTCGTTGTTGCGGCACTCTTCCGGCACGACCAACAGCATGGAACCATCGTCGCGGCTGAGCAGCTGGCTGTTGAACAGGTAGGAACGCACCGCGTCCTCCACCGCCACCGCTGCCCTGGGCACGCAGATGGCCTGGAAGTTGCCACCCTTGCTGGCCAGTTTAGCTCGCAGCTGCCCAAGTACCGCGTCAGTCTCGAGAAACGCGTCCTCGTGGTAGAACAGCACCTCGCCGTTACCCACCGAAATCACATCATTGTGGAACACACCCTGGTCGATCACCGCCGGGTTCTGTTGAGCGTAGACCACACCGTCATCGCTCAGGCCGTGCAGCCGGGCCACAGCTTGCGAGGCCTCCAGGGTTTGTCGGGCCGGGTACTTCTGTGGCGCCGGGTAACGGCTGTCAAAGGCACTGCGGCCGTAGACAAAGAACTCCACGCCAGCCTCGCCATAGGCGCGGCAGAAGCGCGTGTGGTTGGCCGCGCCCTCGTCACCGAACTGTGCCACGGCAGGCAGCGCGGCGTGGTGGGCAAAGTATTTCTCGTCATTGAACATGGCGCCCAGCACGCGGCTGGTGGTCGGGTGCTCGATGCTGCGGTGATATTTGCAGTTGAGGTTGGCGGCGGTGAAGTGCACGCGACCGTCAGCAGTGTCGGCACTCGGGCTGACTGTTGCGGCGTTGGCCACCCACATGCTCGAGGCCGAGCAACTGGCCACCAGCAACGGCATGGCCTCGCGGGCGGCGCGCTGGATAACTTCGGCATCGCTGCCACTGAACCCCAGGCGGCGCAGCGCCGCCACGTCCGGGCGCTCTTGTGGCGCCAGAACACCCTGCTTGAAGCCCATGTCGGCCAGCGCTTTCATCTTCGCCAGGCCCTGGCGCGCGGCCTCACGCGGGTTGGACGCCTGCTGGCTATTGCTCTGCGAAGCCACGTTACCGTAAGACAGGCCGCCATAGTTGTGGGTAGGCCCCACCAGGCCATCAAAATTCACTTCATAGGATTTCATCGGCTAGGCTCCGTGACCTGTTGTTATAGGGTGACGCCCGGCGTCAGGGTCGCCGGCAAGGCAAGGCTGGCGGTCTCCAGCGAAGCCACGGGGTAAGCGCAGTAGTCGGCTGCGTAATAGGCACTGGCGCGATGGTTGCCACTGGCTCCCACGCCACCGAACGGCGCGCTGCTGGCAGCCCCTGTCAGCTGTTTGTTCCAGTTGACGATGCCTGCGCGACTGCGCAGCCAGAAGTACTGGTAGCGGGCTCGCGAATCAGACAATAAGCCGGCGGCCAGGCCATACTGGGTGTTATTGGCTTCATCGATGGCGGCATCGAAGTCGGCGTAGCGGATCACCTGCAACAGCGGGCCGAAAAACTCTTCGTCCGGGCGGTCAGCCACGGCAGTGACATCGACAATGCCCGGGGTCAGCAGTGCAGCATCGGCCTGCGGCTGAGTCATTTCCAGCAGTTTCACGCCACCTTTGGCGGCCAGTTCAACCTGGGCGGCTAGCAGCGCCCGAGCCGCCTGCAGCGAAATCACCGAGCCCATGAAAGGCGCCGGCTGTTCATCGAACGCCCCCACCGTGATGGTTTTGCACACCTCGACCAGGCGCGCGATCAGTGCATCGCCCCAGGCGCCTTGCGGCACCAGCAGGCGCCGCGCGCAAGTGCAGCGTTGGCCGGCGGAAATGAACGCCGACTGGATAATGGTATACACCGCCGCGTCGAGGTCCTTGACCTCGTCCACCATGAGCGGGTTGTTACCCCCCATTTCCAGGGCCAGAATCTTGTCTGGGCGGCCTGCGAACTGTTGATGCAACAGGTTGCCGGTGCGGCTGGAGCCGGTGAAGAACAGGCCATCGATACCTGGGTTGGCGGCCAGCGCCACACCGGTTTCGCGTGCGCCCTGCACCAGGTTCAGCACACCCGCCGGCAGGCCGGCAGCAATCCAGCAGTTGACGGTAAGCTCAGCGACCTTGGGGGTCAGCTCGCTGGGCTTGAACACCACGCAGTTGCCTGCCAGCAGCGCCGGCACGATATGGCCATTGGGCAGGTGCCCGGGGAAGTTGTAAGGGCCGAACACCGCCACGACGCCGTGAGGCTTGTGCCGCAGAACAGCCGTGGCATCGGCCAGAGGACCACTCTTTTCGCCGGTGCGCTCGCGGTAGCTCTGTACCGAAATCGCCACCTTGTTGATCATGCTGGTGACTTCAGTCGCAGATTCCCACAGCGGCTTCCCGGTTTCCTCGCCAATGCACTGGGCCATGGCCTCGGCATGCACTTTCAGCTGCGCGGCAAACTTCTCCAGCACATCGATACGTGCCTCCAGGCTCAATTGCGCCCAGGCCGGAAAGGCCTGCCGCGCGGCCTGCACGGCGGCGTCGACCTGGCTGGCGTCAGCGCCCTGCCCTTGCCAGATCACGGCCTGGGTCACCGGGTTGAGCGACTGCAGGGTTTCGCCCTGGCCGGCCTGCCAATTGCCTGCGATGTAATGCGTGGTCATTTAATGGGCCTCCCGGCTGGCCGACAGCGGCACCGCGCGGACATTGTCGCCAACGCCCATGCGCAGGCGTTTGGCGGTCAACGGGTCGACCACCAGGGTGCCGGCGGCCAACCGTGCAGGTGCGGCAGTGATGCGACAGTCGTCGCGCTTGCGGTTGTGGATGATGAAAGGGGTCGCGTCATCGCCTGGCGTACCTACCGCCAGCACCAGGGTCTGGCTCTCGCGCACGGCGCGGATCTTGGCAGTGTCACACTCGATGGCCGGGCCGGCATCGAAGATGTCGACGTAGCCCTGGTAGTTGAAGCCTTCCTGCTTGAGCATGGCCAGCGCCGGCTCGGTGTCTTTGTGCACACGACCGATCACACTGCGCGCCGCTTCGGACAGGAAGCAGGTGTACAGCGGGAACTTGGGCATCAGTTCGGCGATGAACGACTTGTTGCCCACGCCGGTGAGGTAATCGGCCTGGCTGAACTCCATCTTGAAAAAATGCCGGCCCAGGCTTTCCCAGAACGGCGAACGGCCCTGCTCGTCAGACATGCCGCGCATTTCGGCAATGATCTTCTTGCCGAACAGCTCGGGGAACTCGGCAATGAACAGCATGCGCGCACGCGACAGCAGGCGGCCATTGAGGCCCGAGCGGTAGTCGCTACGCAGGAACAGCGAGCACAGCTCGGAGTTGCCGGTCAGGTCGTTGGCCAGGAACAGCGTCGGGATTTCGCGGTAGATCTTCAGCTCCTGCGAGGCGCTGACAGTCAGGCCGACCCGGTAGTTGTACCAAGGCTCACGCAGGCCGACGGCGCCGGCGATGGCACTGATACCCACCACCAGACCTTCGTCGTTTTCCAGCACGAACAGGTAATCGGTGTCGCCACGCTCGGCTTCGCCACGAAAGCTTTTTTCCGCCCAACCAACGCGATGCCCCAGGCGCTCTTCGTTGGCCGGCAGCGTGGTCAGCCCGGTGGTGCCGGTGCTGCGTGCCAATTCGATCAACGCAGGCAAATCGCTGCTGCGTACAGGACGAACGATCATGCTATCTCCTTGTGCGGCGGCATCGGCCGGCGCGAAACTCTGCTAACGCATCAAGCCCGAAACGTCTGTTGCCAGACCTCAAACCGCGACCAGGCGCACGCTGGCGCCCTCGCCCACGCCCAGCGCGTCGGCTGCTGCCACGCTCAGGCTGACCGGCTTGCCAGGCACCCAGTCCAGGTCCAGCAACACCGCGCGGTAGTCCTGCAACAGGCCGTTGCACACCAGGTACGGGCGACCGCCTTTGGCCGGGGCGTCTTCGATCTTCACCGGCACCACCCGGCTCTGGGCGATCGAGCGGATGCTAGAGGTGCGCGCATGCAAGGTCGGGCCGCCGTCGAAGATGTCGATGTAGTGCTCGGTCTCGAAGCCTTCGCGCATGAGTATGTCGAAGGTGATCTGCGCCCGCGGATGTACCTGGCCCATGGCTTCCTGCGCCAGGTCTGGCAACAACGGCACGTAGATCGGGTAGTGGGGCATCAGCTCGGCGAGAAAGGTACGGCTCTTCAGGCCGCACAGGCGCTCGGCGTCGGCATAGTTGAGGTCGAAGAAGTTGCGGCCGATGGCATCCCAGAACGGCGATTCACCCTGCTCGTCGCTGAAGCCGACGATTTCGGTCACCACCGAATCGGCAAAGCGCTCCGGGTGCGCAGCCATGAACAGCAGTCGGCCGCGCGAGTTGAGCTCGGCCCAGCCACTGTTCACCAACTCCGGCGCCACATAGAAACTGGTCAGCAGGCTGTTGCCGGTCAGATCGTGGCACAGCGACAGCACATGGATCTTGTTGTGTATCTTCAGCTCGCGTGAGGCGTGCACGAATGTTTCGTTACGAAAACTGTAGAACGGCTCGGAGTAGCCGGCCGAAGCGACAATGGCCGAGCAGCCGGCCAACTTGCCTGTTTCACTGTCTTCGAGCACGAAAAAGTAACTCTCTTCACCGTTGAAGCTGACCTCGGCGGCGAAGGATGTCTCAGAGGCGGCAATCTTGTCGCCCAGACGAGCAGTGTCGTCCGGCAGCGAGGTGACACCAATGGGGCTGTCTGCAGCCATGCGCTGCACGTCGTTCAGATCAGCCATTTGCGCGGGGCGCATCACCAGCATGGTGTCACTCCTTTGGAATACGGGCCATTCACGTCGGCACGGAAAAACGGCAGGCACCCAGGCACCTGCACTGGAATCGGGTATCGCCGACCCGGCTCAGCCTCGGGCTGAGGCTGCGCCGGGGCCGGCGAAAGGACCGCTGGCGGATCAGCCTTTGGTCAGTGTGGCCACAGCGCGTTCGAAGCGGTCCAGGCCTTCGTCGATGTCAGCGTCTTCAACCACCAGGCTTGGCGCGAAGCGGACCACGTCCGGGCCGGCCTGCAGCACCATCACGCCTTCTTTCTCGGCAGCATTGAGCACGTCCTTGGCCTTGCCTTGCCAGGCCTCGGTCAAGACACAGCCCAGCAGCAAGCCGACGCCACGCACCTGGCTGAACAGGTTGTACTTCTGGCCGATCTGCTCCAGGCGGGTTTTGAAGCGCTCGTGCTTAGCCCTGATACCGGCCAGGGTTTCCGGGGTATTGACCACATCCAGCACCGCGCAGGCAACGGCGCAGCCCAGCGGGTTGCCGCCATAGGTGGTGCCGTGGGTGCCAACGGCCAGGTGCTTGGCCAGCTCGGTGGTGGTCAGCATGGCGCCAATCGGGAAGCCGCCGCCCAGGCTCTTGGCACTGGTCAGAATGTCCGGGGTCACGCCGTAGTGCTGGTAGGCATACAGCGAGCCGGTACGGCCCACGCCAGTCTGCACTTCGTCGAAGATCAGCAGCGCATTGTGCTCGTCACACAGCTTGCGCGCGCCTTCCAGGTAGGCCTTGTCGGCCGGCACCACGCCGCTCTCGCCCTGGATCGGCTCGATCACCACGGCACAGGTCTTGTCGGAAATCTGTGCCTTCAACGCTTCCAGGTCGTTGTACGGCACATGGCTGATACCGGTGATCTTCGGGCCAAAGCCATCGGAGTACTTCGGCTGGCCACCCACGCTGACGGTAAACAGGGTGCGACCGTGGAAGCTGTTCACGGTGGCGATGATTTCGTGCTTTTGCGGACCGAAGCGGTCATGCGCCACACGACGGGCCAGCTTGAAAGCGGCCTCGTTGGACTCGGCGCCGGAGTTGCAGAAAAACGCGCGGTCGGCAAAGGTGGCGTCCACCAGCTTGTGGGCCAGGCGCAGGGCCGGCTCGTTGGTGAACACGTTGGAGACGTGCCAGAGGGTGTTGGCCTGTTCAGTCAGGGCCTTGACCAGTGCCGGGTGGCAGTGGCCCAGGGCATTGACCGCGATGCCGCCGGCAAAGTCGATCAACTCGCGACCCGACTGGTCCCAGACACGGGAACCCTCGCCTCGCACAGGAATGAAGGCCGCCGGAGAATAGTTGGGGACCATCACCTGGTCGAAATCGGCACGTTGCACCGGGGCTTGCTCAACGGACATCTGAGTCTCCTGAAGAGGAACGCTGGCCTGGAAGTGGCGAGCGATGGGGGGATTGTAAGGACTGATCCGCGCCTGTCCTTGCGGCCAAGCGACAACTTGTTACAGCGCAAAACCCAGTTTTGACAAGGCTTTCGGCAATGCGACAAACACTGTCGCAATCGCGCAGTGTACGGGAGAGAGGGGGCTGGGTGAACGGGTGTTCACACAGGATTGTGAGGGGGCGGGATGTACGGCGATGTTGATGTGTTGACGGGGAGATCGAGCGCCGCCCGCGCGGCGCATCGCGAGCGAAGCTCGCTCCTACATTTGTTGCAACGTGGCCAGGCCTGTGAGGCCATGGTTGTCAGCCTTGTTTGTAAGGCTCAAGC